>CAVJBM010000223.1:0-25419 GCA_963647775.1 Anaerovibrio sp. | reverse complement strand
CGGCCATCTCGGCGATGCCGCCGGCGTTGTCGGCCACGGGGCCGTAAGCGTCGGTGGCCAGGGTGATGCCCAGGGTGGACAGCATACCCACGCCGGCGATGCCGATGCCGTACAGGCCCTTGTTGAAGGCGTCGGTGAACTTACCGGCCTCGTTCACGATGTTGACGGAGCCGCCGGCGGCAAAGTAGGAGATCAGGATGGCGGCGGCCACGATGAGGATGGAGGCGATGGTGGACAGCATACCCAGGGACAGGCCGCCGATGATGATGGTGGCGGCGCCGGTCTCGGAGGAGGCGGCCAGCTTCTTGGTGGGCTTGTAGTTGTCAGAGGTGTAGTACTCGGTGAAGTAGCCGATGGCGCAGCCGCCCACCAGGCCGCACAGGATGGCGATGAACACGCCAAGCCAGTTCTCATGCAGGATCACGCGGCACAGGACGGCGGCGCAGATGGCGGACAGGATGGCGGCGGTGTAAGTACCGGTGCGCAGGGAGCGCAGCAGGGAGAGCTGAGTGGCGTCCTCCTTGGTCTTGACCAGGAAGGAGCCGATGATGGAGCAGATGATGCCGCACACGGCCAGGGCCACGGGCAGCAGCAGGCCGCCCCAGCCGTAGCCGCCCACGGCGCCCAGGGCAAAGGTGGCCAGGATGGAGCCCACATAGGACTCGTACAGGTCGGCGCCCATGCCGGCCACGTCGCCCACGTTGTCGCCCACGTTGTCGGCGATGGTGGCGGGGTTGCGGGGGTCGTCCTCGGGGATGCCGGCCTCGACCTTACCCACCAGGTCGGCGCCCACGTCGGCGGCCTTGGTGTAGATGCCGCCGCCCACACGGGCGAACAGAGCCATAAAGGAGGCGCCCATGCCGTTCATGACCATGATGTTGCCCAGGGCCACGGGCTCGGTGATGCCGAAGGCGTAGCGCAGCAGGAAGAACCAGATGGTGATGTCCAGCATACCCAGGCCCACCACGGTGAAGCCCATGACGGAGCCGGAGGAGAAGGCCACCCGCAGGCCCTTGTTCAGGCTCTCAGAGGCGGCCTGCGCGGTACGGGCGTTGGAATTGGTGGCGATCTTCATGCCGATGAAGCCGGCCAGCATGGACCAGATACCGCCGGTGAGGAAGGCGAAGGGGGTGAACTTGGACAGCATCTTGCCGCCGCTGGCAAAGGCGATCACCAGCAGAATAACAAAGACGACAGCGAATACCTTGGCCACAGAGCTATACTGGTGCTTCAGGTACGCGTTGGCGCCTTCACGGATGGAAGATGCGATCTTCACCATTTTGTCATTGCCCTCAGAGAAGGACATGACCTTGTTGCGCTGGATCAGAGCAAAGATCAGCGCCAGTGCAGCGCCGACAAAGCCGATCCAAAACAGATTATCCATTGATTTCAGCAACTCCTTTTAATTTTGTTTCCTTCTTCTCTGACACACTCTATTCATAATTTCCATTTTACACAATCGCCGCCGGTTTTGCAATAAACCGGCGGCGATTTTCATTCCAAAATGCAAACTTTGAAGGTTTTGAACAAATTGCAAATAGATTCAGGTCCTTTTCCAAGCATTACGGCTAAACAGCACCAGGACCGGAAACATTTCCAGTCGGCCGATGATCATGCACAGGCTGAGCACCACCTTGCTGAATGCGGAAAATCCGGCAAAATTCCCCATGGGGCCCACGGCCTCCAGACCCGGGCCCACGTTGCTGACGCAGGTGAGGACCGCCGTGAAGGTGGTGCCGAAGGAGAAGTTGTCCAGACCCACCACCAGAGACGCCCCGAACAGCAAAAACATATAGATGATGAAGAAGCACTGGGTGGTGCGGACGGTCTGCTCGGACAGGGGCTCGCCGTCCAGCCGGACCACGGACACGGACCGGGGGTGGATGATGGACTGCACCTCCCGCCGGGCGGAGCGCATGAGCACCAGGATGCGGGAGCACTTGATGCCGCCGGCGGTGGAGCCGGCGCAGGCACCGATGAACGTCAGGATCACCAGCAGCATCCGGGAGAACTCCGGCCAGCGGTTGTAGTCCACGGTGGAGTAGCCGGAGGTGGAGATGATGGACAGGCACTGGAAGGCGGCTGCCCGGAGGGCGTCCCCAACGGAGGCGAACAGGGGGGCGATGTTGATGGTCACCGCCGTGATGGACACCGCGGCCATGATGAGGAAGAACCGCAGCTCATCGCTTTTCAGCACCTGCCTGATCCGCCCGGTGAGGATGAGGAAGTACATGGCGAAGTTGATGGAGAACAGGAACATGAACACGGTGATGATGATCTCGATGGCGGGGCTGCCGTAAGCGCCGATGGAGGCGTTCCTGATGGAGAAGCCGCCGGTGCCCGCGGTGCCCAGGGCGTGGACGACGCTGTCGTACCACGGCATCCCGGCGATGCGCAGGGCCAGCGTCTCGATCACCGTCATCACCAGATAGATGGCGTACAGGATCTTGGAGGACTGGGACGCCTGGGGCACCAGCTTGCTCTTCACGGGCCCGGGGCTCTCCGCCCGGATGAGGGAGTTGGAGCTCACCCCCAGCATGGGCAGCAGGGCCGCCGTCAGCACCAGCACGCCCATGCCCCCCAGCCAGTGGGTGAAGGAGCGCCAGAACAGCAGCCCGTAGGGCAGGCCCTCCACGGCGGTGAGCATGGTGGCCCCGGTGGTGGTAAAGCCGGAGACGGCCTCGAACAGGCAGTCCACGTAGCTGCCGAACTGCCCGGAGAGACGGAAGGGCAGGGCGCCGAAGGCCCCGAACAGGGCCCAGATGAGCCCCACGGTGAGAAAGCCGTCCCGGGCCTGCAGGCTGCCCTTGCTGCTCCGGAAGCAGCACAGCAGCGCCAGGGCCGCCGCCAGCAGGGCCAGGATGGTCCACAGGAAGGGGGTGATGCTCTCTCCGTAGAGCAGGGCCACCCCCAGGGGGATCACCAGGGCGGCGGCCTCCAGCAGGAGGGCCACGCCGGTGATGCGCAGTACCAGCTTGTAATTCATGCTCAGCCTCCCAGCACGGGCCCGTCGGCGAAGATGTCGTTCAGGTCAAGGATGCCGCTGTCCCGGGTGACCACCACCACGGAGTCCCCCTCCTTCAGGGCGGTGGAGCCCTCGGGGATGATGACCTCGTTGCCCCGGACCACCACGGCCACCAGCACGCCGCCCTTCAGCTTCAGGTCCCGCAGGGGGGCGCCCAGGTGGGCGGTGGCGGCGGTGACGGTAAACTCCATGGCCTCGGCCTGGCCGCCGGCGATGCGGTACAGGGCGGTCATGGCGGTGCCCTTGGTGTTGCGGATGCCCCGCACCAGCCGCAGGATCTGGTCGGCGGTGGTCAGCTTGGGGGACACCACCGACTCCACCCCCGCCGAGCGGGCGATGGAGGTGTAGTTCTGCCGGTTGGACTTGGCCACCACCTTGTGGACCCCCGCCTGGTGGGCGTAGAGGGAGATGATGAGGTTGTCCTCGTCCCGGTCGGTGAGGGCGACGAAGGCGTCGCTCCCCTCCATGCGCTCCTCGGTGAGCAGCTCCGGGTCGGTGCCGTCCCCGTGGATGATGAGGCTGTGGGGGAACAGCTCCGCCAGCTCGCGGCAGCGGTCCTCCTTGCGCTCCACCACCTTGCAGTCGATGCCCAGCCGCTCCAGGGCGGCCACCAGGTAGAAGGTGATGCGCCCGCCGCCCAGGATGAAGGCGGAGCGGATCTTGTGGTTCTGCCGGCCCAGCAGCTTGAAGAACTGGTTGATGCCGGAGGGGGTGCCCGCCAGATAGACCTTGTCCCCGGCGCGCAGCACGGAGGAGCCGTTGGGGATGAACACCTCATCCCCCCGCTCGGCCACGCAGATCAGCAGGGGCAGGGCCCCCAGCTTGGAGGACAGCTGGGCCAGGGAGCGGTCGGCCAGGAAGTCCCCCTCCTGCACCCGGAAGGCCACGATCTCCACCCGGCCCCGGGCGAAGGTGTCGATGTTGGCGGCGCTGGGGAAGCGCAGCAGGTGGGAGATCTCCACGGCGGTGGCCTGCTCGGGATTCACCAGCATGGTGATGCCCAGGTCCTCCCGCATGTGCTCCAGGTCGCCGGAGTACTCGGCGCTGCGGACCCGGGCCACGGTGTAGGGCACGCCGAAGCCCTTGGCGCAGTGGCAGCACAGCAGATTGATCTCGTCAGAGCTGGTGGCGGCGATGACCATGTCGGCGTCGTGGATGCCGGCCTCCAGCAGGGGGCCGCGGGCGGCGCAGTTGCCCTTGACGCACATGACGTCCAGCTGGTTGGAGGCCCGGTCCAGGGTGTCCTGGGAGGTGTCCACCACGGTGATGCTGTGGCCCTCCTTGGACAGGTGCTCGGCCACGTTCATGCCCACCTTGCCGCATCCGGCGATGATGATATTCATTGGATCACTCGCTTTGCATCGTGATTTTTTTCAGCAGCGGGGAGCGGCTGGCCGCCCGCGCCGTGGTTTTGATAGCATACCACTTTTTCGCCCAAAGGGCAAGCCCCCGCCTTTTTTGAGTTGGGGAAATGAGGTATCGAAAAATAAATACCCCTGCCGCAGATCCTGCGGCAGGGGTATAGATGGATGTGCGGAGTGCGCTCAGGCGCGCTCGGGCTTGGTGGACTGGATGAAGTCGCGGTACTTCTGCTTGCGGGCCTTGGCCTCGTCGGTGGCCATGATGGCGCGGGACTCGCCCTCGTTGCGCTGGATGTCGCCGCCGTGGATGAACTTGCCGGGGATGGAGTCGTGGGCGTGGGGGATCCACTTCTCGGCGTCGAACTCAAAGACGTACTTGCCGTCCACGTTCTTCAGCACGCCCTCGGTGCCGCACAGGCAGCAGACGGCCACGCCGTCCTCCTGGAGGTAGAAGTTCTGGCTGTGGCAGTGGGGACACACGCCGGCGGGGCCCTTGTAGTCCTCGTTGATGATGCCGTGGCCGGGGACGAAGGTGCCGTCCACGATCTTCTTGGCGGCCTCGGCCAGGTCGGTGCCCATCTTGTGGGCGTAGGCGATGGCCTCGTCGTTCATGATGATGGACAGGGACCAGGGGAACAGGTGGTTGTCGATGAGGGTCCACTTGGGGGTCAGGGCCTGGGTGGCGAAGTCGCACTGGATGCGGGTGGCCCAGTCGGAGCCGCCGATGCCCATGTAGGACACCACCTTTTCCTTCAGGTACAGGGGGTTCACGGGCTTGCCGCCGTGCTCCTCGGCGATCTTCTGGGCGATGAGCAGGTTGCCCTTGTCCATGCGGGGCCCGAAGCGGTCCATGATGTTGTGGAACAGGCCGGGGGCGGTCTTACAGAAGATGGGCACGGCAAAGATGATGCCGTCGGCCTCGCACATCTTGTCGGTGAGCCACTGCATGTCGTCCTTCAGCACGCAGGCGTTGCCCTTGCCGCTGAACAGGCCCATGACGCATGCCTTGCAGCCGGTGCAGGGCTTCAGGTCCAGGGTGTTGAGGTTGATGAACTCGATCTCGGCGCCCTGCTCCTGGGCGGCCATCAGGGCCTCTTTGCACAGCGCGTCGTTGGCGCCGTTGGGGGTGCCGCCGGACAGACCTAAAATTTTCATACTGTTCTTCTCCTTTTACAAAAATTTTGGGGGTATTGCGGAGCGCCGAGGGGCGGGCGGGATCAGATGTCCCGGCCCACCTGCTTGTCGCTCACGGTGCACATGATGATGGTGCCGATGACGGACAGCACGCCCAGCACGATATAGGCCACGCCGTAGCCGGGGCCGGCCTGGCCCAGGCCGCCCACCAGGGTGATGCCGATGGCGCCCACCACGGCCACCAGGGGCTTCAGCAGGCGGTAGGCGGCGGGGAAGTCATAGCGGCCCCAGATGGTGTTGGTCAGGGACACCAGGTAGTTGGCCGCGCCGCCCAGCAGGATGGCCAGGAAGGGCAGGGAGATATACAGCAGGGTAGTGCCGGCGGCCTTGTTGGTCACGGCCACGGCGCCGCCCGCCACGTTCAGGGCGATGGAGATGATGGCGATGATATAGGTGATGATGATGGCCTTCTTGGGGCCCACCTTGGAGTCCAGCAGGCCGCAGAGCACGGAGCCCACGCAGGCGGCCAGGCCGGCGATGGCCAGCATGGGGATGACCTCGCCCTGATTGTACACGGGGCCGTTGGCGCCGACGATCTGCATCATGCGGGGCATGAAGTTGGTCATGATGCCCAGGGACAGCAGCTCCATGATGCCCAGGGAAATGATCATCTTCCACACGGTGCCGGTGCGCAGCAGCTTCTTGGCGTTCCAGGGAGAGGTCTTCATATACTCCAGGCCGGCCTTGAGCTCGGCCTCGGCGGTGGCCTTGTCGAAGCTGCGGTCGTTGTCGGGGAAGGCGCCCTTCTCCTCGGGGTAGTCACGGACGTAGACGAACACGATGATGGCCAGGATGAGGCACAGGGCGGCGTACATCAGGTAGATGCCGTTCAGCCCCAGCTTGCCCACCAGCGCGGAGCACAGCGGGGTGGCGACCACGGCGGACAGGGGGAAGCCGATGGTGACCCAGCCCATGGCCAGGCCCTTCTTGTGGGGGAACCAGTTGGAAATGACGTTCAGGCTGGCGATATAGGCGAAGCCCATGCCGCCGATGTTGGCCAGAGCCAGGCCGATGAAGTAGACGGGCACGCTGCTGAGACCGGGGGCAAAGTTCCAGATGACGCAGCCCACGGCAGCGACCACCAGGGACAGGCCCCAGGCGAAGCGGCAGGTCTTTTTGCCGCACAGAGCGCCCCAGATGCCCGCGCCGATGACGGAGATCCAGGCCGCCACGGTGGAGAACAGGTACAGGGGGGTGGTGTTCCAGCCCATGGAACCGAACACGGGGATGGTGACGTTCAGCGAGTCATAACAGATGTTGCTCATGAGCATGATGCTGAAGAAGGTCAGGATCATGATCCCGATCCCCTTCGCGCCGAAGCCCTTGCCGGCCGCGGCCTTGTTTTGATCAGACATATTTTCTCCTCCCAGATGAAAAATGTACAGCCAGCCTGGATCGCAGGCTGCATCTTTAATATACAATGCCCAAAGCGGGCTGTAAAATAGCTTTTTTGACCGATATATGTCAAATTTGTTATATCAACCAAAATCTTTGTGCATAGTAGCAAAATACTTGCCCAAATTTTTGTTTGATGGTATACTGAAATAAATCGGAAGAAAGGGGAGACCGCACGTGAACCTCACCCGCATCCGCTATTTTGTGGAGACCGCCAGGCTGGAAAACGTGTCCAAAGCGGCCCAGACCCTCTATGTGACACAGCCCAATCTCTCCCGCCAGTTGGGGCTGATGGAGCAGGAGCTGGGCTTCGAGCTTTTCCGCCGGGCGGGGAAGGGCATCCGCCTGACCCCGGCGGGGGCCTATCTCTACGAGCAGCTGAGGGACGTCCCGGACCGGGTGGATCAGGCGGTGGCCCAGGCGGAGGCCATCAGCCGCCAGGGGGCGGGCAGCCTGTCCATCGGCGTGCTGGAGGGGCAGGACGTGAGCCAGTATCTCTCCCGCCACCTGGACGAGCTGCGCCGCCGCTGGCCTGCCGTCACCGTGGAGCTGGAGCGCAACAGCTTCCGCTATCTCCGCCAGGGGCTGGAGCGGGGCCGCTACGACATGATCTTCACCCTGGCCTTTGAGACCGCGGGCCGCAGCGACTGGGAGACCCTCACGGTATTCCGGGAGCCGGGGGCCATTTTCATCAGCTGCACCAACCCCCTGGCGGCCCGGGACAGCCTGGCCATGGAGGACCTGCGGGACGAGCCCTTTGTGGCCATCTCCCGGGAGGAATCCCCCGGCGGCCACGACCTGCTGGTGCGCCAGTGCGCGGCCTGCGGCTTCACGCCCAACATCGTGCGGGAGAGCGCCACCCTGGAGAGCCTGCTCCTCTGCGTGGAGATGGGGGTGGGGGCGGCCATGCTGGACCGCAACACCCGGCTGGAGCGCAGCAGCAACATCCGCATCTACACCATCCCGGACAGCGAGACCGCCGGCCTCACCGCCGCCTGGACCAAGGACTGCCGCAACCCCATGGTCCGCCGCCTGGTGGACTCCCTGCGTGCCGCGCAGTGAGCGCTGAAACGGAAGAGTGAGCGCTGAAACGGAAGAAGGACCCGGTCCGGCCGCTGCATCGCAGCGGCCGGTTTTTTGCGCTTTTGCGGTGGGGAAAGCACGGAAGAAAAGTGTCGAAACGACCAATATCAAACGCAAATTCAGGTGCTATATAGTCGATGTGAACTAAGATTCCATTTTGGAAACTTGCCTTATTTCGCCGGCGGCGAGAACAGTATAACCATTCCGGCGGGACCTATTGACTTTTGATTTTTGGGAATGTAATAATCAAGATACCCACAGCGCGGCGGGAATCGACCCGCTGCGACGTAAAACTTGCACAAAAAATAGGAGGAAATGACATGAAAAGATTCGTAACCATTCTGCTGGCTGCGGCCATGGCACTGACCCTTCTGGCGGGCTGCGGCGAGGACAAGCCTGCCGGCAGCAGCGACCCCGGCTCCGCCCAGGGCGGCGAGGTGAAGATCGCCGCCATCTGCGCCATCACCGGCAGCTCCGCCTCGGACGGCGCCTCCATGAAAAACGCCATCACCATGGCTGCGGAAGAGATCAACGCCAACGGCGGCGTGCTCGGCGGCAAGAAGCTGGTGGTGGACATCATCGACGGCGGCTCCACCGCCGACAGCGCGCTGAACATCGCCCAGAAGGTGGCCAGCTCCAAGGAGTACGCCGCCGTGCTGGGTCCCCACTTCAGTTCCCAGATCCTGGCCGTGGGCGACACCCTGGCCCAGGCCGGCGTGCCCGTTATCACCGGCGGCACCTCTCCCATCGTGCTGCAGAACATCACCAGCCAGTGGGTGATCCGCAACCGCTGCCCGGACAGCGTGGTGGCCTACGCCTCCGCCAAGTTCATGTATGAGACCATGGGCGCCCGGAAGGTGGGCTTCCTGGTGGTGAACGACGACTTCGGCACCGGCGCCCGCACCGTGGCCCAGGAGTATTTTGACTCCGTCGGCGTGGAGTACGTCAGCGAGACCTTCAATGTGGACGACAACGACATGACCAGCCAGATCCTGAAGCTGAAGGACGCCGGCGTGGACAGCCTGTTCGTCTGGAGCCTGGGCACCGTGTTCGCCACCGCCGTGCGCCAGGTGGCCGAGCTGGGCATGAACACACTGCCCGTCATGGCCTCCTCTGCGCTGACCTTCCCGGACATCCAGGCCCTGCTGGACCCCCAGACCACCGAGAACTGGTACGTGAACACCCACTGGACCCCCACCCTGACCGACGAGGGCTCCGTGGCCTTCACCAACGGCTACGAGAAGCTGTATGACATCAAGCCCAACATGCTGGCCGCCGCGTGGTACAGCACCACCTACTGGCTGGCCGACTGCCTGGAGCGCGCCGGCTCCGCCCAGCCCGACGCCCTGCTCAAGGCCATGCAGGAGACCCAGAACTACCAGACCCTGAGCGGCACGTTCAACTACAAGGACCGCGACCTGATCCGGGACGTGATGGTCCTCCAGCAGGTGGACGGCGAGTTCGTCTTCTGCCAGAGCGTCACCGGCGAGTGAGCCCGGAGGCGAAGCAACTGATCTGCCCCAAATGCCGCCGTTTGACCGGCGGCATTTGGGGTCCTATCCCTCACAGTCCGCAAACCCTAATGCTTGATGGAGTTGTTTACTATGCTATTTTCTGCTTCGACCCTGGTCCAGGCGCTGGTGAGCGGTGTTGCGATGGGCCTGATCTACGGACTTGTCGGCATTGAGTACACCCTGATCTACAACACCACGGGACTGCTGAACTTTGCCCACGGCAAGGTCATCACCTTCTGCGGCTATCTGTTTGCCGCCCTCTGCCTGAACCAGCTGGGGCTGCCGGTGATCCCGGCCGCCCTGCTGGCCCTGGTCTTTGCCGGCGTGCTGGCGGTGATCATGTCGTCCTCGATCTTTATTCCTCTGAGGAATAAGGATAATTTGTGCTGCATCCTTGCAACGGTCATGGCGGGCAAGGTCCTGTACGAGGCCATGCGGATCGCCTGGGGCGCGTTCAACATCCCGGTGGAGACCTATTTCCCGGGTACGATCAACATTCTGGGGGCCACCCTCTCCGCCACGTATATTTATGTGGTGGTGCTGGCGCTGATCATCACCGTGGCCCTCCAGCTTTTCATGAACAAGACCAAAATGGGCAAGGCCATGAAGTGCGTCTCCCAGAACAAGACGGCCGCCGGCCTCATGGGCATCAACGTGACCGCCTATATGCGCATCGCCGCCGTGATGAGCTTCATGGTGTGCTGCGTCATCAGCATCCTGCTGATCCCGCTGCTCTCCCTGTCCAAGGAGATGGCGGAGATGACCGCCCTGAAGGGCTTTGCGGCGGGCATCGTGGGCGGCTTCGGCCTGCTGCCCGGTGCGGTGGTGGGCGGCGTGGTCCTCGGCCTGGCGGAGAACTTCGCGTGCCTGTTCGTCCCCTCCGGGTACAAGGATGTGGTGGCCTTTGTGCTGCTGATCGTGTTCATGCTGATCAAGCCCTCCGGTCTGCTGGGAAAAAAGGCCCGATAAGACGCGCTGCCGCGAGTAAGGAGTATTGCTATGAACCCCGTATTGAAGAAGAGGATCCTGCCGGCGGCAGTCCTCGTCCTGGCGATCCTGTTTCCCATTGTGATCCGCAACAACTATTACATTCAGATCTGCTGCACCTCCATGATCTATCTGGTGGCCGTGTACGGCCTGAACCTGATCACCGGCATGGCGGGGCAGACCAACCTGGGCACCGCCGGCATCTTTGCCCTGGGCGCCTATACCGCGGCCCTGTTTGAGACGCTGGTGGGCTGGTCCCCCTGGCTGAGCCTGATCCCCGTCATCGTCATGGGTGTCATCATCGGGTTCGTGCTGGGCTTCCCCAGCCTGCGGCTCAAGGGCCTGTACCTGGCCCTGACCACCATCGCCCTGACGGAGATCGTCCGTAAGGTGATCCTGGCCTGGAGCGACGTGACCCAGGGCGCCCTGGGCATCAAGAACATCCCCCACATCGTGCTGTTCGGCCGGGAGATCCGCACCACGACTCAGTTCTACTATTTCGCGCTGGTCATCGTGCTGATCTTCTCCGTGATCTGCTCCCGCATCATCCACGGCAAGTGGGGGCGCATCCTGATCGCGGTAAAGGACAATCCGGAGGCGGCCGCCTCCTGCGGGGCCAACGTGTCGGCCGTCAAGCTGACCGCCTTTGTGGCCGCCGCCGTCATGGGCTGCATCGCCGGCTGGATGTTCTGCCACAACTACAACTATGTCAACCCCAGCACCTTCACCATGGATCTGTCCATCAATCTGGTCATTATGATGTCCTTCGGCGGAGCCGGGAACATTTACGGCTGTATGGTGGGCTGCCTGGTGATCACCCTGCTGCCGGAGGCGCTGCGGGTGTTCGGCGACTATTATCAGATCGTCTATGCCATTATCGTGGTCCTGTTCGCGGTGTTCCTGCCCGGCGGAGTGGTCTCGCTGGTCAAGCGGGGACTGGCCGCCGCCTCCGGCAGGAAAAAGCTGCCGCAGGGCCGTTGACGGGAGGGGAGCGTTATGGAGGATACCATCCTTGAACTGAAGCACGTGACCAAGCGGTTTTCCGGACTGGTGGCGGTGAACGACCTGTCCATCCAGGCCAAGCGCGGGACGATCCACTCCCTGGTGGGGCCCAACGGCTCCGGCAAGTCCACCACCATCAGCATGATCAACGGGATGCTGCCCCTGACCGAGGGGGAGATCCTGCTCAACGACCGGAGGATCTCCGGCCTGAGCACCCATGAGATCGCCCTGGCCGGGATCGGCCGGACCTTCCAGAACATCAAGGTGTTCGGCACCATGACCGTGCTGGAAAACGTGATGGTGGGCGGCCACGCGCTGAACCGGCGCTCCGGCGGGCTCATCAAATATCTGCTGAACGTCAGGGGCACCAACGCCGAGGAGAAGATGATCCGGGAAAAGGCCGAGGAGATCCTGGAGTTCATCGGGATGCAGGACCTGCGGGATCAGCAGGTGCGCAACCTGGCCTACGGCCGCCAGAAGATGACCGAGTTGGGCCGGGCGCTCATGTGCCAGCCCCAGCTGCTCCTGCTGGACGAGCCGGCGGCCGGCCTCAACCCTTCCGAGCGGGCGGAACTGACGGACATGCTGGTGAAGGTCCACGGTTCCGGCATCAGCCTGTTCCTGGTGGAGCACAACATGGACATCGTAATGACCATCAGCGACCGCATCACGGTCATCAACTTTGGCGCGAAGATCGCCGAGGGCACGCCTGCCGAGGTGAAGGACAACGACGAGGTCATCCGGGCCTACCTGGGCAGCAAGTACCAGAAGGCCGCGGAGTAGGAGGCTGGATATGCTGAAAGTAGATCACATTTACACTTATTACGGGAAGGTCATGGCCCTTCACGACGTGAGCTTTGAGATCCGGGAGGACGAGATCGTCTCCATCATCGGCGCCAACGGCGCGGGCAAGTCCACCCTGATGAAGAGCATCATGGGCGTTGCGCCCATCAGGTCCGGCTCCATCCTCTACAGGGACGAGGACATCTCCAAGTGCCGCACCCACCAGATCGTCAAGAAGGGCATCGTCTACGTCCCGGAGGGACGGGAGATCTTCGCGGACCTGAGCGTGAAGGACAACCTGGAAATGGGGGCCTTCTGCCGCTCCTATTCCGCCAAGCGGGCCAACGAGCTCTATGAGGAGTGCTATGAGATGTTCCCCCGGCTGAAGGAACGCCGCCGGCAGGCGGCCGGCTCCCTCAGCGGCGGCGAGCAGCAGATGCTGGCCATCGCCCGGGGCCTGATGAGCGAGCCCTCCATCCTGATGTTTGACGAGCCCTCTCTCGGCCTGGCTCCCGTCATCGTGGACGAGGTGTTCGACATCATCGTCCGCCTCCAGAAGGCGAAGCACATCCCCGTGGTGCTGGTGGAGCAGAACGCCTTCATGGCCCTCTCGGTGTCCGACCGCACCTACGTGCTGGAAAACGGGGTCATCACCCTGGAGGGGCCCAGCAGTCAGCTGATCTCCATGCCCTCTGTGAAAGAGGCGTATCTGGGCGGCTGAGCACCCCGGGGGAGGCATTGATATGGAACTGCGTCAACTGAAATACTTTGTGACCATTGCCGAGACCCTCAGCTTCAGCAAGGCGGCCACAAAGCTGTTCATCTCCCAATCCACCCTGAGCAAGCAGATCGCCGGGCTGGAGCAGGATCTGGACACCGTGCTCTTTGAGCGCAACCGCCAGAAGGTGGAACTGACCCCCAGCGGCCGGGTGCTCTATCTGAAGGCCCGGGAGCTGGTGGACAACGCGGACAGCATCCCCATCCTGCTGGCCAACTTTTCGGAGAGCAGCCGGCAGGAGCGCCGGCAGGTGAACATCGGCATGACCGATGTGCTGCTGACCATCCCGCTCTACGCCCAGGCGTTCCTCCACACCAGGGAGGCGCTGCAGGAGCGCTATCCGGAGGTGGACGTCCACCTGACCTCCACCCGGATGTCCAAGGTGCGCAAGGACCTGAACAGCGGGCTGCTGGATCTGGGCATCGTGGCCACGGACGATTTACAGAACAAGGGCCTGAATGACTTGGCCAATTACCGGATCTTTCAGGAATTTCCCGTCTATCTGGTGACGGCCAAGAATTCCGGCCTGGGGGAGTATCCCACCAAGGAGCAGCTGCGGGAATTCCTCTGCGGCAAGGACATCTGCATGCACACGCCCCGGGCGCGGGTCCACATGCAGGCGTATCAGATCTGCGCCGAACTGGACGCCCGGCCCAACTCCATCTCCACCATGGAGAATCCCCGCCTGTTTGTCCGTGTGGCCTGCGGGGACTGCGTCACCTTCAGCTGGGACGGCGTGGTGGAGGAGCGTCTCAGCGACTGTCTCAGCTTTTCCGCCCTTCCCGTCCCGGCTGCCAAGGTATACGCCATGTTCTGCTGGGAGGAGACGGACGGCTATGTCCAGACCTTTGCCAACACCTTCCGCGCCTATGTGGCCGGGGCGCGGGCGGAGCAGTGGCAGCCTGTGTCCGGAAAGATCGAATAATCTAACGACAAGGAGACCATTCACTGTGGCAGGAAGTTCAATTTCCAAGATTTGGGCCAGACAGGTCTATTCCGGCCGTGGGCACCCGGCGGTGGAGGCCACTGTGGTGACGGAGAGCGGGGCGTCGGGTACGGCCCAGTGCACCGCGGGCCATTCCGTCGGCACCCACGAGGTGACCTTTGCCTACGACGGCGGCAGCCGCTGGAACGGCCTGGGAGTCACCCGCGCCGTCCACACCATCAATACCGTGATCGCGGACGCGCTCCGCGGGGCGGACGCATCGGACCAGGAACTGGTGGACCACATTCTTCTGAACATCGGCGGGCCGGGGGCCAAGGCCCGGCTGGGCGGCAACGCCGTGGGCGCGGTCTCTGCCGCGGCGCTGAAGGCGGGGGCCAACGCCCTGGGCATCCCCCTCTACCGGCACATCGGCGGCGAGGGAGCGGTGACGCTGCCCTGCGCCTCGGACGGCGCGGTCATCGGCAGCGAGCGCTATCTGCCCGTGAAGGGCGGCAAGCCCACCTACGCCTTCATCGCCTATGACTTCGGGACCTTTGCCGAGGCGGCCCACGCCGTCTGGGAGATCTCCACGGCCTGGAGCGAGATGCTCTACCGCAAATACGGCCTGGGGGTCAAGGTGCCGTGCCCCGGCTTTCCGTCGGGGCGCTTCGCGGCCTTCCCCAAGGGGATCGTCCGCAGCGACGAGGAGCTCTGGCAGATGATGTGCGAGACCATCGCCCGGCGGGGGTACGAGGGCCGGGTGGGCCTTCAGGGCGACATCGCGGCGGACAGCTTTTTTGACGCCAACACCGGGACCTACCGGGGTCTGTTCGACGCCGTGCCCCGCACCCGGGACGAGCTGATGGCCTACATTCTTGAATTCACCGAAAAGTATCCCTTTGTGATCATTGAGGACCCCCTCAGCGAGGACGACTTCGAGGGCCACGCAGTCCTGACCCGGGAGACCGGGATCCAGGTGGTGGGAGACGACCTCTTTGCCACCAACGCGGAGCGGGTGCGGATGGGCGTCGAGCGCGGAAGCTGCAACGCGGTGCTGCTGAAGGTCAACCAGATCGGCTCCATCACGGAGGCCCGCGCCATGGTGGACCTGGCCTATGCCAGCGGCTACGGCGTCATGCCCTGCTGCAGCCGGGGGGAGAACCTTGACATCTGCGACTACTGCGTGGGCCTGAATGCGGCCACCATCCGGGAGAGCTGCTTCGGAACGGCGGCGAACCGCTTCCTGGAGATCGAGCGGGAGCTGGGAGCGCGGGCGGTGTTTGCCGGCCGCGCCGGGCTGAAGGGCCGCAAATACGGCGGGAACGGCGGGCCTGCCCCTGAGAAGAGGGGGACACATACCGAACTATGAAAATTACAAATGTAAATGCCATATGGGCCTATACGGACCAGGGCCCGCTGGGCATCGAGGTCCGGGTGACTGCGGAGCGCGGCGCCTGCGGGCGCGCCCTGTGCGCGGCCCCACAGCTGGGAACGGAACAGGAGCTCCTGTCCGCGGTGCGGGCGGTCAACGACGGGGGGCGGCTCCTGCTGGGCTGCGACGCCGGGAATCAGGCCGGCTGCGACGCGCGGATCCGGGCGATGGATGTCAGCGTCATGGGCTCCGCCGGGGTGGCTGCCCTCTCCCAGGCGGTGCTCAGTGCCGGCGCGGCAGCCGGCGGGCTCCCAGTCTACCGGGCGCTGGGCCGGCGGGAGAGGTACCGCCTGCCCGTGCCCGCCTATCAGGCGGCCATGGGCGGCAACCGCTACGGAGCGGGCCCCACCGGCGTGCCGTATCCCATTTACTCCTTTGCGGCCTGCGGCTTTGACCGCTTTTCGGATGCCTCCTACGGTCTGTGGGAGACCGTCTCGGCCTACACCGCCGTGCTGACCCGCGCCCTGGGCTTCAAGATCGAGATGGACAGCGAGAACTGCATCCCCAAGGGGAGCGTCCGCTGCGATGAGGAGATCCTGACGCTCATGGCGCAGGCCATTGAGCAGGCCGGCCTGACCGGCCGTGTGGGCATCGTGGCGGAGCTGGGCGCGGACCGTTATTATGACAAGACCTCCGGCTGCTACCGGGGGCTCCTGTCCGGGGAGCCCCTCGACCGGGCGGCCCTTCTTGACCGGCTGGCGGCGCTGTGCGCCGGGTTCCCCGTTCTGGCGGTGCAGGATCCCCTGGAGTCGGGGGACCTGGAGGGCCTCGGCCTGCTGGCCGGGAGGGTGCCCGCCCTGGTGTTCGGCGGAGAAGCGCTGGACGGCCGGCAGGACCGGCTGGCCCAGACGGCCGCGGAGGGGGCGGGACTGCTGCTGCCCCGGCTGGGCACCCTCACAGACGCGGCGGCCTTTGTCCGCCGGGCGGAGGAGCGCGGCCTGTGCACCGCCCTCCGCGGAGACCACGGGGAGGATGTGGCCATCGCCGACTACGCCGTGGGGCTGAACTGCGGCCTTCTGCTGGGCTGCGGCATCAGCTTCGTGTGCGGCCGGCTGCTGGAGATCGAGGAGGAGCTGGGCGGCAGCACCGCCTTTGCGGGGCCGGACCTGGCGGCCAGATATGCAGCGGACAGAGAGGAGCGGAACATAGGATGAATCGTATTTTGAACAGCGAGGTCCTCTGCGGCCACGGAAACCGGGAGGGCCGCAGGATCATGGCGGAACTGATGGACGCCGGCCTGACCGCCGCCGATCCCTACTGGAAGGCAAAGGATCTGATGCACCGGGAGGGCAGCCTGCTTACCGTGGGCGAGGAGGAGTTCGAACCCATCGGCTCCCCCCGGACCGGGCCGGATACCTTTGACCTGGACCGTGACGTGGACCGGGTGTTCATATTCGGTGCGGGAAAGGGCGTCTGGCGGGCGGTGCAGGCATACGAGGAGATCCTGGGGGACTACCTCACCGGCGGCTATGTGATTCTGAAGCACGGCGACGAGGGAACCTCCGACCGCATCACCATCACCCGGGGCGGCCACCCCGTCCCCGATGAGTGCTGCGTGAAGGGCTGCCGAGAGATGGTGCAGTATATCAGGGATGCCAGACTCACCGCTCGGGACCTGGTCATCACCGTGGCGGGCAACGGCGTATCCTCTCTGCTGACCCTGCCTCCCGACGAGGTGACCCTGGAGGATGTGCGGAACATCACCCAGGTCATTCAGATCGAGCGGGGCTTTCCCACGCCGCTGCTGAACATCGTGCGCAATCAGGTGGATCTGCTCAAGGGCGGCCGGATCACCCGCCTTCTGGCCCCCGCCCGGATGATCCACACCTTTACCATCGACATCAACGAGGGCAACGACACCTATAACTTGGTGGGCTACCGGGCCCGCACCGAGGTCAACGAGTGGCTCCACACCCTGCCCGACATCTCCACGCCGGAAATGGCCATCGACTTCCTCCGGAAGAACGACCTGTGGGAGCGGATGACTCCCGCGGTCCGGGACTATCTGGAGCATCACGCCCAGGAGCACCCGGTGATGAAGCTGCCGGAGTTCGAGGTGCTGGACTGCCGGATCTACGGCCTGATGGCCCAGAGCCGCAGCTTCGTCCCGGCGGTGACGGCCAAGGCGAAGGAGCTGGGCATCAGCGCCCACTGGATGACCAAGCAGTACTTTGCGGAGGCCGGTGCCATCGGCAGGCTGATGTGCAGCATCGCCAAGCTGATCGAGGAGGAGGACACCCCCTTCCAGACGCCCTGCGTCCTCATTTTCACCGGCGAGGCGCTGGTGACGGTAGGGGAGAACGGCGGCGTCGGCGGCCGGAACCAGGAGCTTGCCCTGACTGCGGCCGCGGCCATCAGCGGCAGGAAGAACATCGTCGTGGGCGCGGCGGATACCGACGGCACCGACGGCCCGGGCGGCTACATCAACGCCGACGCGGAGGCCAAGGGCGTGCGGGTGCTGGGCGGCGGCATCGTGGACGGCTATACCGCCCAGGAGGCAAAGGAGCGCGGCGTGGACATCGAGGGCGCCCTGCGCACCCACGCCACGGCGGACGCCCTCTGGCGGCTGGACAGCGCCATCGTTTCCACCCAGAACATCAGCATCAACGACCTGGTCCTGGTGCTGGTCACCGGGAACAAGCCGGCGGAATGGAGAAGGTGAGTTATGAAGATCCAACTTCCGCAGAACATGTGGCAGGGCTCCCAGCCCATTGAGATCCGGCTGCCCGACGACTGGGACGTGGAGATCCACGGCATCCGGGCGGACGACCTGCCGGAACTGACCCGGGAGCAGCTGCGCGAAAAGCTGAACAGTCCCCACGGGCTGAAGCCCCTGCGGGAACTGGCCAGGGGCCGGCAGCGGGTGGCCATCCTCTTCGACGACATCTCCCGCGCCACCCCTACCCGGCAGATCGCGGAGCTGGTGCTGGAGGAGCTCCATGCCGCCGGCATCCGCCGGGATCAGATCCGCTTCATCTGCGCTCTGGGCTGCCACGGCGCCCACGGGCGGGAGGAATTCGTCCGCAAGCTGGGGGAGGACATCGTCGCCCGGTACGAGGTCTACAACCACAACTGCTATGACAATCTGGTCAAGGTGGGGACGGCCTCCAAGGGCTATGACGTGCTGCTCAACCGGGAGTTCATGTCCTGCGACCTGAAGATCGGCATCGGGGCCATGCTGCCCCATGTGTTCAACACCTTCGGCGGCGGGGGAAAGATCATCTGCCCCGGCGTGGCGGGCATTGACACGATCCAGAAGACCCACACCGAGGCCATCAATTTCGCCCGGGAGCACGGCATCATGTCTGCCGCCACCATGGGCGACATGCGGGTGACGGCCATGCGCGCGGAGATCGAGGAGATCTGCGCCATGGTGGGGGAATTCTTCAAGATCGACTGCCTGTTCAACACCCGCCAGGAGATCGTGGACCTGTTTGCCGGCGATGTGGTGGAGGAATACTATGCCGCGGTGCCGACGGCCCGGGAGATCTACAGGACGCCCCGGGCGGAGAACAAGCAGGTCATCATCTGCAACGCCAACGCCCGCGCCAACGAGGCCACCATCGGCTACCAGCTGGCCAGCCTGGCCTGCGGGGAGGGCGGCGGCGAGATCGTGGTCATTGACCATTCCGCCAGAGGGCAGGTCACCCACTACATGTTCGGCACCTTCGGGCAGAACGCCCCCGGGCGCATGTTCAAAAGCGAACCCAACCGGGAGGAACTGGTCAAGCGCATCATCTGCTATATGCCCCACTACAGCGCCACCGACTGCTACTTCTTCGGCGAGCCGGAGAAGCAGGTCCCGGTGAAAAGCTGGGAGGAGGTCATGGAACTGCTGAAGGGCTACGGCCCGGGCACCCGCTGCTCCGTGCTGGTGGACGCCACCATGGAGTATTTCGAACTGGATCAGTGACAGTATGAAAGGTCCGGCCGCACCGCCGCGGCCGGACCTCCGATTTTCCCGCTTGACAACCGGCGGACAATATGTTAGGCTGTCCTCCGTCGGAGGGTTTGAACATTTCAGGCTGGATAAGACACCGCGCGCGCTGGGCCCGGCGTGCCGGTTCAGTGTCTTGTCCGGTCTGTTTTTTTACGAAAAGGAGGGGTTTTATGGATCTTCTGACCGGACGGGTCAGATCCGTCTACTTCAAATATCTCTGGACCGCCCTGGGCAGCGCCATGATCTCGGCCGTCTATTCCATCGTGGACATGGCCATGGTGGGCCAGTACCAGGGGCCGGAGGGCACCGCGGCCCTGGCGGTGGTGGCCCCGGTGTGGAACATCATCTACAGCCTGGGCCTGCTGATGGGCATTGGCGGCTCGGTGCTGTTCAGTGCCCGCCGGGGCGGCCTGGGGGGCGAGGCCGACAGCGGCAGCGAGAACGAGTTCTTCACCGCCGCCCTCATTGGCGCCGTGCTGGTGGCCGTCCCCGCCTGGGCGGCGATCCTGCTCTTCGAGGAGCCCATCCTCACCTTTTTCGGGGCGGACGGCACCCTGCTCCCCCTGGCCATGGCCTACCTGAAGCCGGTGAAGGCCGCCTTTCCGCTGTTCCTGTTCACCCAGCTGCTGTCGTCCTTCCTGCGCAACGACGGCGACCCCGGCCGGGCTACGGCGGCGGTGCTGGGGGGCGGCGTGTTCAACATCTTCGGGGACTGGTTCTTCGTCTTTGCCCTGGACCTGGGCGTGTTCGGCGCCGGCCTGGCCACCGCCATGGGGGCCGCCGTGTCCCTGCTGATCGCCCTGACCCACTTCCTGTCCAAAAAGAACACCCTGCGGCTGGTGCGGCCCGCCCGCCTGGGGCGGAAGCTGCGCAGCATCACGGTCACGGGCTTTTCCAGCTTCTTTGTGGACGTGGCCATGGGCTTCCTCACCATTCTCTTCAACCGGCAGATCATGAAGTACCTGGGGGGCGACGCCCTGGCGGTCTACGGCCCCATCATCAACGTGAGCACCTCGGTCCAGTGCTGCGCCTACGGCGTGGGCCAGGCGGCCCAGCCCATTATTTCCACCAGCTTCGGGGCGGGGAAGGGAAGCCGCATCAAGGAGACCCTGCGCCACGCGCTCCGCACCACGGCGGTGTTCAGCCTGTTCTGGACGGCCCTGAGCCTGGCCGCGCCCAACCTGTACGTCCGCGTTTTCATGAGCCCCACGGCGGAGATTCTGCGCATCGCGCCCTCCATCATCCGGCGGTACTCCCTGTCCTTCCTGCTGCTGCCGCTGAATATTTTCTCCACCTACTATTTCCAGTCCGTGCTGAAGCCCCGGGCGGCCTTCGTGGTGTCGGTGGCCCGGGGACTGGTGATCAGCGGGGCCTTGATCCTTCTGCTGCCCACCCTGGCGGGGCCGGACTCCATCTGGTTCGCCATGCCCATCACGGAGCTGGTGGTGGCGGTCTACGCTGTGGCGGCCATGTGCCGCACCACCGCCGCCCTGCTGCAGGACGCCCCGGCGGCGTAAAAGCGGTATATAAGAAAAACACCCCCGCTGCATGTGCAGCGGGGGTGTTTTTGTTATTGAAACAGAAGCAGATTACTTCAGCTCGACCTTGGCGCCGACGTCCTCCAGCTTCTTCTTCAGCTCCTCGGCGTCCTCCTTGCTCAGGCCCTCCTTGATGGCCTTGGGCGCGGCCTCGACGACGGCCTTGGCCTCGGCCAGGCCCAGGCCGGTGATCTCGCGGACGACCTTGATGACCTTGATCTTCTCGGCGCCGATCTCAGTCAGGACGACGTCAAACTCAGTCTTCTCCTCCACGGGAGCGGCGGCGGCGCCGGCAGCGGGAGCGGCCATGGCGGCGGCGGAAACGCCGAACTCCTCCTCCAGGGCGTGAACGAGCTCGGAGAGCTCCAGAACGGTCAGGCCCTTAACCTCTTCGATCAGGGCAGAAATCTTCTCAGAAGCCATTGATAGCTACCTCCTAAATAAATATGTTGTAAAATTTGGGACTGTGCCGCTTATTCGGCGGCGGGCTCGGCGGCCTCGACAAAGCCGCCCTGCTTTTCGGCGATCGCCTTCAGGACGATAGCCAGGCTGGTGATGGGGGCCAGCATGGTGCCGAGCACCTGACCCAGCAGCGCCTCCTTGGAGGGCAGCTCGGACAGGGCGGCCACGTCAGCCAGGGGAAGGACCTTACCCTCCATGAAGCCGGCCTTGATGTTGAACCGGTCGCCCATCTGCTTGGCGTACTTGTTGACGATTCGCATGGGGGCGATGGGGTCGCCGGTGGTGACGGCCAGGGAAGTGGTGCCGTGCAGGACCTCGTCCAACTCGTTCAGGCCGGTGCTGTCCAGGGCGAAGCGCACCAGGGTGTTCTTTACCACGGAGTACTCCACGCCGGCGGCACGCAGCTCGGCACGGAGGGCGGTATCCTCGGCCACGGTGATCCCCTTGTAGTCCACCAGGACGCCGGAAGTGGCGTTCTTCAGGGTGTCGGTCAGCTGGGCCACGATGGCCTGCTTCTCGCTGAGAACCTTTGCGTTAGGCATTGTTTGATTTCACCTCCAGAGTTTCGATGAGGCGTTTCTGAAAAAGAAAACGCCGCTTTCGTGTCAAGACGAAAACAGCGCAACAAAACTGTGATGTTGTGGCTGCATTCTCGGCTGGCTTTACACGGAAGAGAACTTCCGACACCGGCTGTCTTTGAACACGAATGGTATTATACCAGCCACCTGGGGCTTTGTCAAGCAAAACCCCAGGTGGGATATAAACTTTTCAGGTCAAGCGCGGATCACACCTCAAAGTGTGAGGATCACACATATTTAGCCGCGCTGATCTTCACGCCGGGGCCCATGGTGGAGGCGGCGACGCAGCTCTTGACGTACTGGCCCTTGGCGGCGGCGGGCTTGGCCTTGACGATGGCGCCCATGAGAGCGTTCAGGTTGTCGGCCAGCTTCTCGGCGCCGAAGGACACCTTGCCGATGGGGCAGTGGATGATGTTGGTCTTGTCCAGACGGTACTCGACCTTACCGGCCTTGGACTCCTGGACGGCCTGCGCCACGTTGGGGGTGACGGTGCCGGCCTTGGGGGAGGGCATCAGACCCTTGGGGCCCAGCACCTTACCGAGACGGCCGACCACGCCCATCATGTCGGGAGAGGCGATGACCACGTCGAAGTCGAACCAGTTCTCCTTCTGGATCTTCTCCACCATATCCATCTCGCCCACGTAGTCGGCGCCGGCGGCCTTGGCCTCCTCGGCCTTGTCGCCCTTGGCGAAGACCAGGATGCGCACGTTCTTGCCGGTGCCGTGGGGGAGGACGATGGCGCCGCGGACCTGCTGGTCGGCGTGGCGGGAGTCGACACCCAGCTTCACATGGAGCTCGACGGTCTCATCGAACTTGGCGGTGGCGGTCTTGACGACCAGGTCCATAGCCTCGTTCACGTCATACTGCGCAGCGCGGTCGATGAGCTTCGCGCTGTCCACATACTTCTTACCCTTAGTAGCCATTGATGTTTCCTCCTTTCCTTACTCTTCCACCAGGACGCCCATGGAACGGGCGGTGCCGGCGACCATGCTCATGGCGCTCTCCAGGCTGGAGGCGTTCAGGTCGGGCATCTTGGTCTCGGCGATCTTCTGCAGATCGGCCTTGGACAGGGTAGCGACCTTGGTCTTGTTGGGCACGCCGGAGCCGGACTCCAGGCCGCAGGCCTTCTTGATGAGGACGGCGGCGGGAGGGGTCTTGGTGATGAAGGAGAAAGAGCGGTCAGCGTACACGGTGATGACCACGGGGATGATCAGGCCCATGTCCTTCTTGGTGCGCTCGTTGAATTCCTTGGTGAAGGCGGCGATGTTGACGCCGTGCTGGCCCAGAGCGGGACCAACAGGGGGGGCCGGAGTTGCCTGACCGGCGGGGATCTGCAGCTTTACATATCCAGTGATTTTCTGTGCCATTTGAAACAGCACCTCCTACTTAAAATGTGGTGGTGACGGAGCGGATCAGACGCTCCTCCCACGGGGGACAGGCGGGAGCCTGTCGGGGTGGACCATAAGGTCCGGAGATCAAATCGGCTCGACTTGGTCGAGCTCCAGCTCCACGGGAGTCTCCCGGCCGAACATGGACACGACCACGCGGACCTTGCCGCGCTCCTTGTCCAGCTCTTCCACGGTGCCGATGAAGGACTCCAGGGCGCCGTCGGTGATCTTCACGCTGTCGCCCACGCTGTAGGCGACCACGATCTCACGCTTCTCCACGCCCAGGGCGGCGATCTCCTCGTCGGTGAGGGGGATGGCCTTGTTGGCCGCGCCCACAAAGCCCGTGACGCCGCGGATGTTGCGCACCAGGTGCCAGGTCTCGTCGGTCATGACCATCTTGACCAGCACGTACCCGGGGAACACCTTGCGCTCCACGGTCTTGGGTCCGTTGTCGGTGATCTCGGTGACGGTCTCCATGGGGATGGATACCTCCGCGATGAGGTCGTGCATATTGCGGTTTTCCACGGCCTGCTCGATGGAGACAGCCACGGTGTTCTCATACCCGGAATAGGTATGAGCCACGTACCATTTCAGTTCCTCAGCCATGGTGGGCTCCTCAGTGGTTGAAGAGCTTGAGCAGAGCCTGGACCACGCCCTTGGCGATGAGGTCGAACACCCAGATGCAGATGCCCACCACGACGACGCACACCAGAACGACCAGCACGTTCTTCATGGTGTCCTTGCCGGAGGGCCAGGTGACCTTTTTCAGTTCGCCCTTCATATCCTTGAACCAGCGGGCAATGCGGCCGGGCTTCTTCTCCTTCTTAGCGGGGGCCTTGGCTTTTTTCTGGGCCTTGTCGGAGCTTACGGTCTCCTTCTTGTCCAGGGCTTCGTCTCGCTTATCCAGTTCAGACATTCGTATACCCTTCTTTCCTTGAGCAGCGGCTCATTACTTGGTTTCGGTGTGCAGAGTGTGCTTTCTGCAGAAGGGGCAGTACTTGTTGAGCTCCAGACGCTCGGTGGTGTTGCGCTTGTTCTTGTTGGTGTTGTAGTTGCGCTGCTTGCACTCGGAGCAGCGCAGGGTGATCTTGACACGGCTACCGGCTTTCGCCATTCTCGGCACCTCCTTTTGAATTTGACCCTCCGGACGTGAAAAACGCCGGAGCGGCCGAAGCCGATCCAGCGTTCCGTAAGGGTGCAGTGCACCCGGAAAGACTACGGAGGATCGGCAAATTGCCTCCCTGTGGCCCCATTGCGCGGGGGAGAGGGTTTTTGCGGCCATCCCGTAAAATGGCGCAAAAAGAAAGCCCTGCTCACAGGTAGAACCAGTCTACCATAGCGCAAAGGGCTTGTCAAGCGGAACTTTTGCCTTTATAATGTAAAAAAACAGACAGAGGAGGCCGCGTCATGCGCATCATGGCCATAGACTACGGCGACGCCCGCACCGGGGTCGCCATTTCCGACCCCGCCGGGCTTCTGGCGGGCTACACCACCGTCATCCAGAGCCGGAGGCCGGAGCAGGTGACAGAGGAGCTCTGCCGCCTCATCAAGGAGCGGCAGGTGGACGAGCTGGTGATGGGCTTTCCCCGGAACATGGACGGCACCGAGGGCCCCCGGGCGGAGCTCTACCGCACCTTTGCCGCCGGGCTGGAGGCAGCCAGCGGCATGAGCGTGAGCCTGTGGGATGAGCGCCGCACCACCATCGAGGCCCACCAGATCCTCCACACCGGCGGCAAGAAAATGAAGCAGCACAAGGCCAACGTGGACGCTGTGGCGGCGTCGCTGATCCTGGAGGGCTATCTGACCAAAAAACGAAGGGAGACAAGTCTATGAAGCTGAAACACGCGAAAAAGCTCATTTATGCGGTGGGTGCTCTGGTCATTGCCGCGGCGGTGGTGCTGGGCTTTCTGGAGGGAACTGCCCGGACGGTGTGCTGGGTGGTTGTCATTGCCCTGCTCATTCTGGACGCAGTCCTGTGCTCCAAATTCCTGCGCTGCCCCCACTGCGGCAAGCGCTTCGCCCTGACCCTATATG
>CAVJBM010000222.1:0-4986 GCA_963647775.1 Anaerovibrio sp. | reverse complement strand
TTCCCCGCCTCGTGAAGCGCCCGCAGGGAGGGCACGGCGAACTCCGGCGTGCCCATGAACACGATCCTCATTCCTGATGCCCCTCCGCCTGCTCCATGGCATCCAGTTCCTCGGCAGTGTACAGGCGGTCGGTGTGCTCCACGAACAGGTGGCCGTCCAGATGCTCCAGTTCGTGGCAGAAGCAGCGGGCGGTGAGCTCCGTACCGCTGACCTCAAAGAAGTTGCCGTCCCGGTCCTGGGCGCGGACGGTGACCTCCATGGGCCGGGTGACCACGCCGTACTTGCCGGGGACGGACAGGCAGCCCTCCAGGCCGGTCTGCTCGCCCGAATAAGCGATGATCTCCGGGTTCACCAGTTCAATGACGTTGTCCTCGGCGTCCAGCACCACCACAGCCCGGCGCAGAATGCCGATCTGGGGAGCGGCCAGGCCCACCCCGCCGGAATCCGCCAGGGTCTCCTTCAGGTCGTCCATCAGGCCGTGCAGCTTCCCGTCGAAACGGGTCACGGGGTGGCTCACCTTGCTCAGGACAGGGTCGCCCTGGAGAATGATTTTTCTCAGTGACATGATTTTGTTCCTCCTGTTTAGTCTATCGGGTCAAAATCCGCGAAAAAGGACACGGAACGGTTCTCCTTATCTGTCATGGCCCGCCGGAGCAGATGGGCCGTCAGCCGCCGGACGGCGGCGGTGTTCCGGATGCTGATCATCAGCCGGTAGCGGTAGCGGTCGTTGACCTTGGCCACCGCGGCGGGCGCGGGGCCCAGCATCCGGTAGGCGATGTCCGCGTACCCCGGCTGGCCCATGGCCTCCGCAAACGCGGCGCGCAGGCGCATACAGGCCCGCAGCACCGCCGTCTCCTCCAGGCCTGACACGTGGATCATCAGCAGATCGTCAAAGGGCGGGCAGTCCCGCAGCTGCCGCAGCCGGATCTCCTGACTGTAGTAGGCGTCGTAGTCCTGGCTGGCGGCGCAGCGGATCACGTCGTTGTCCGGGGTAAAGGTCTGGATCACCGCCCGGCCGGTCTTGTCCCCCCGGCCCGCACGGCCCACCACCTGTGTCAGGAGTGAGAAGGTGCGCTCCCCCGCCCGGTAGTCCGGCGCGTACAGCATCTGATCCGCCGCCAGAACGCCCACCAGCGTCACATTTTCAAAATCCAGCCCCTTGGCCACCATCTGGGTGCCCAGCAAAATGGATGCCTTCTGTCTGCGGAAGCTGTCCAGGATGGTCTCGTGGCTGTTGGTGGCGCTGACCGTGTCGGTATCCATCCGCAGGATCCCCACCCCCGGCAGCAGCGCCTGAAGTTCCTCCTCCACCCGCTGGGTGCCCGCGCCGATAAAGCGCAGGATGCCGCCGCAGACGGGGCAGCGCTCCGGCAGGGGCTCCGAATGGCCGCAGTAGTGGCACATGAGCCGGCGGTTGGCGGAGTGATAGGTCAGATTCACCGAGCAGCGGGGGCAGGCCGGAGTCTGGCCGCACTCGCCGCAGGTGACCATGCGGCTGGCGCCCCGGCGGTTGAGGAACAGGATGGCCTGCTCACCCCGGTCCACGGTCTCCCGCAGTTCGTTCAGCAGCAGGCGGCTGATGCTGCCGCCGTTTCCCGCCCGCAGTTCCTCCCGCATGTCTACGATCTGAACCGCCGGGAGAGACTGCTCGTTGTACCGCCGGCGGAGGGTGATCAGGCAATAGTCCCCCGCCCGGGCGTGATACATGGTCTCCACCGCGGGCGTAGCGGACCCCATGACCAACAAGGCATTTCCCTTTACACATCTATATTTCGCAACGTCTCTGGCGTGGTAGCGTGGGCTCTGCTCCGACTTGTAGGAGGGCTCCTGCTCTTCGTCCAAAATGATGGCGCCCAGGTTCTTCACCGGGGCGAACACGGCGGAGCGGGTGCCCACCACCAGGCGGGCCTCACCCCGGTCCGCCCGCTTCCACTCGTCGCAGCGCTCCCCGGTGGACAGGCCGCTGTGGAGCAGGGCCACCTGCTCGCCAAAGTGGGTCAGGAACCGCTCCATCAGCTGGGGGGTCAGGGCGATCTCGGGCACCAGGACGATGACCGACCGGCCGGCATCCAGCAGGTGGCGGATGAGCTTCAGGTAGACCAGCGTCTTGCCGCTGCCGGTGACGCCGTAGATCAGCGCCGCGGCGGGCTTTCCGGCGCACAGGCCGGCCAGTGCGTCAAAGGCAGCCTGCTGCTCCCCATTGAGGATCACCTCCGGCGGCTGGGCCGGGACGGCAGGCAGGGCCGGCCGGCGGTAGACCTCCTGCCTGGTGAGGGTGAGGAGCCCGGCCTTCTCCAGCGCCCGAAGGGTGGCCATGGACGCGCCGGTGAAATAGCACAGTTCCTTGGCGGACACCCGCCCCACGGCGCACAGAGCCTCCACCGCCGCATATTGCAGCGGCGCCCGGCGGCGCTTCGGGGTGATCTGGGCCATGGCCTCCGTCGGGTCCGCGGCCAGCGCGGCGATCTGCTCGGTCTTGTCGCCGATCCCGCGGGCGGCACTGGTCTCCCGGGTAATGACCCCCGCGTCGGACAGCATCCGGATGGCCGGGCCCGGGTCGGAAGTGCCGAAGGCCAGGCGGATCTGCCCCAGTTCCGCCCAGCCGTGGTTGGACAGCAGCAGTTCCGCCAGGCGGCAGGCGTTTTTGTTCTCCCCCGCGGCGGCGCAGAGCCGCTCCCGGTCCACGCCCTCCGCCACGCGCCAGCAGTCCTTCAGTTCGAACCACAGGCCGGCGGGGAGCATGATGCGGGCGGCGTCGTACACGGTGCAGAAGTACCGCTCCCGCATCCAGAGGGCCAGCCGGACCGCACCCTCGTCCATCATGGGCTTCTCGTCCAGCTGGGCCAGGATATACTTGAGCTTGACCTTCTCCGGCGGCTGCTCCTCCCGGCAGGAGAGCACGATGCCGTCGCTGGTGCGGTTGCCCGCTCCGAAGGGGACGGCGGCCCGCATACCGGGGCGCAGGGTATCCGCCAGTTCCGGCGGGATGAGATAGTCGTAGGGGCGGTCGATGGCATAGGTGGCCGCAGCCACGGCGATCTTCGCGATGTATGCCATTTGCTCCCTCCTCTACCCAAAAAGCGAGCGGCGCTGGGCCGCCCCCGATGCCCGGAGGCGGCGCTGCCGCTCACTCTCAGCAATGCTCAGTCCTGATCCTCAAAGGAGGTCTCGTCGCAGACGGTGTCGGTCTCCTCGTCGTAGCGCAGCAGGCCGTCGGCCACCTCCTGTACGGCCATGGAGACAGGCTTCTCCTCCAGGGAGATGCCGTCCATCTCGGCCTCGCTGGATATCCTGCGGGCGCGGCTGGCCACCATATTCACCAGCAGGTAACGGCTGGGGACGTTCTTGAGCAGAGTTTTCATAGGGGGATAGAGCAGCATAGTGATCAATTCCTTTCCTTACGTTCCGAATTTGGATCTGTGTGTCAGACCTGAGCGGTCTGTCCGATGATATGCTCGGCCAGGCGGCGCCTGACCTCCGTGCGGCAGTGGTGGGCGTCCAGAATAGCCCGGAGCTCCTGGGCCGCATGGTCCACGTCATCATTGATGACGATGTAGTCGTAGTGAAGGCTCTCCCGGCATTCCGCCCGGGCCCGCTCCAGCCGGAGGGCGATGACCTCCTCCGAGTCGGTGCTGCGGCCACGCAGCCGGTCGGCCAGCACCTGGGAGGACGGCGGCAGGATGAACACCAGCACCGCCTCCGGGCAGCGCTCCCGCACCTTGGCCGCCCCCTGGACCTCGATGTCCAGCAGTACGTCGATCCCCCGCTCCAGCTTGTCCCGGATGACCTTCAGGGAGGTGCCGTAGTAGTTGCCCACGTACTCGGCGTACTCCAGCAGTTCGCCGTCGGCGATCATCCGCTCAAACTCCGGCCGGGAGACAAAGTTGTAGTTCACGCCGTCCCGCTCCCCCGGCCGGGGGTCCCGGGTGGTGTAGGACACTGAAAAATAGATGTCCGGCCGGCTGGCCAGCAGCCGGGCGATCACCGTGCTCTTCCCGACCCCGGAGGGTCCGGAGAGCACGATCAGCTGCCCGCGGTTTTCTCCTGCTTCTCCGTTCATTCCGTCTCTTCCTCTTTTCCTTCCTCGCAGCGTTCCATCAGGACCTCCGGCGTCAGGGAGGACCAGATCACATGGCCGCTGTCCATAATGAGCACTGCCTTGGTCTTACGGCCAAAGCTGGCGTCGATGAGCACGCCGCCGTCCCGCGCCTCCTGCCCCAGGCGCTTGATGGGGGCGGATTCCGGGCTGACGATGGCCACGATCCGCCGGGCGGAGACCGCGTTCCCGAATCCGATATTCACCAGCTTCACGCGCGTCCCTCCGTTCTCACTCGATGTTCTGGACCTGCTCGCGGATCTTCTCGATCTCCGCCTTGATGTCCACCACCACGCGGGTGACCTCGATGTCACTGCACTTGGAGCCGATGGTGTTGGCCTCCCGGTTGAACTCCTGGATCAGGAAGTCCAGCTTGCGGCCCACGGCACCGCCCTTTCCCAGCATGTCCCGCAGCTGGGAGAGATGGCTGCGCAGGCGGACGGTCTCTTCATCCACGGCCACCTTGTCGGCGAAGATGGCCGCCTCGGTGAGCAGCCGGCCCTCGTCGATCTGGGTGTTCTGGAGCACCTCGCGCATCTTGGCCTCCAGCCGGGCCCGATAGTCGGCCACGGTCTTGGGAGACTGGGCCTCCACGGCGGCGGTCAGGCTCTCGATGGTGTCGGCCCGGCCGAGGATGTCGGCGGCCAGCCGGGCGCCCTCCCGCTCCCGCATGGCGTTAAAGTCCTCCAACGCCAGGGCCAGAGCCTCCAGCAGCCGATCCCGGATAAGTTCCAGGTCCTCCTGCTTTTTCTCCACCACCAGCACATCCTGGAACCGGGCCAGATCGGTGGGCTTGTAGTCCCGCCGGACGCCAAGGCCACCGCCCAGCTCATGCAGGCGGAGCAGCGCGTCCATATACGCCTGCGCCAGCGGCTCGTTGACTGTAACAG
>CAVJBM010000221.1:0-4824 GCA_963647775.1 Anaerovibrio sp. | reverse complement strand
CCCGCCGGGCGGTTATCCTGCGGACGTCGCTTGCAAAACCAAGAAAGGGGATGTCCGCATGGACGACAACAACAAACAATATTTCGGGGCCTACATCCGCCGGAAGCGGCAGGAGGCCGGCCTCACCCAGAAGGCCCTGGGGGACGCGCTGTACGTCACCGAGTCCACCGTCAGCAAGTGGGAGCGGGGGCTCAGCTATCCCGATGTCTCCCTTATTCCGGAGGTGTGCCGGGTGCTGGCCATCAGCGAGCACGAGTTCTTCACCGCCTGCGACGACGACAAGGCCCACGCCCAGGCCCGGGCCGCCCGCTCCTGGCGGCGGCTGACCAACGTGTGGCGGTGGGGCTTCGGCGGCAGCTACCTCATCGCCGCCGTGACCTGCCTCATCTGCGATCTCTGCGACGGCGGCGGGCTGCGGTGGTCGCTGATCGTGCTGGCGTCGCTGCTGCTGGCCGCCTGCTTCACCAATCTGCCCCTGCATCTGAACAAAAACAGGGGCACCGTCACCCTGGCCGCGGCCACCGGGGCGCTGTTCCTGCTGCTGGCGGTGTGCTGGCTGATCACGGGGACGGGGAGCATCCTCACCGCCCTGGGCATCACCGCCGCCGGCCTGGCCCTGCCCTGGGGCTGCTGGGCCCTGTGGCGGTTCTACGGCTGCCATCTGCCGGTGGTGTGCTCCGGCTGGGCCACGGCGTGGACCTTCGGCCTGCTGGCGGCCGTCTGCGCCCTCGTCGGCGGGGACTGGCTGCTGACCCTGGCCTGGCCCGTGGCGGCCTTCGGCTGGGCGGCGTACTGGGCGTACTTCGCCGTTGCCCGCTGGCTGCCCGTCAGCGGCTGGCTCAAGGCCGGGCTGTACACCCTGCTGACCGCCGCCCTCATGCCCCTGAGCACGGCCTTTGTCGAGCTGCTGGACCCCGGCAGCGTCCGCCCCGTCCCCTGGTGGGACTGGCGGGCCATCTTCGCCGGCGGCCCGGACTGGATCAATGTGATGATCTTCGCCATACTGCTGGCGGGGGCGGCCGTGCTCGTGGTGATCGGCCTGATCCGCACCGTCAAGCACAAACAAACCTGATTTTACTGGAGGCATGACCTATGGCAGGAACGCTCTATCTGGTGCCCACCCCCATCGGCAACCTGGGGGACCTCTCCCGCCGGGCGGCGGAGACCCTGGCCGCGGCGGATTTTCTGGCGGTGGAGGACACCCGGGTGACGGTGAAGCTCCTCAACCACCTGGAGCTGCGCAAGCCCATGGTGATCTACCACCGGCACAACTGCGCCCAGGCGGGCCCCGCCATCGCGGAGCGCCTGCTGGCCGGGGAGAGCTGCGCCCTGGTCACCGACGCGGGCACCCCCGCCATCTCCGACCCGGGGGAGGACCTGGTGGCCCTCTGCGCGGCGGAGGGGATCCCCGTGGTGGCCATACCCGGCCCCTGCGCCCTGGTGACCGCCCTGTCGGTGTCCGGCCTGCCCACGGGCCGCTTCACCTTTGAGGGCTTCCTGCCCCAGAACCGGAAAAACCGCCGGGCCCAGCTGGAGGGCCTGCGGCGGGAGGAGCGCACCATGCTCTTTTACGAGGCCCCCCATAAGCTGCGGGACACCCTGGCCGACCTGGCGGAGACCTTCGGGCCGGAGCGGCGCATTTCCCTCTGCCGGGAGCTGACCAAGCTGCACGAGGAGGTGCTCCGCACCACCCTGGGGGAGGCCGCCGCCCTCTATCGGGAGCGGGAGCCCCGGGGAGAGTTCGTCCTGGTGGTGGAGGGGGCCGCCCCGGAGACGGCGGAGGCCGACCCGGAGGCCGCCCTGGCCCGGGTGGAGGAGCTGCGGGCCGGGGGCCTGTCCCTGAAGGAGGCCGCCGCCCGGGCCGCCGCCGAGTTCGGCCTGAAGAAGCGGCAGCTGTACGACATGGCCCTGGGAAAATGAATACATATAGTAATTTTTGAGCGCGAAAAGCCCGCCGGGTATATAAACACCCGGCGGGTTTTCTACGCAATGTTTAATTTTGGAAGAAAAGGGTAATCAATGATTACTTGGTCAATTCCGCAATGCACTCAACGCAGACGTTCTTTCCCTTAAAAACGGTCACATCCTTGGCGTTTCCGCAGAAAACGCAGGCGGGCTCGTACTTCTGGAGGATAATAGAGGCTCCGTCCACATAAATCTCCAGGGCGTCACGCTCCGCGATGTCCAGGGTGCGGCGCAGTTCGATGGGGAGGACGATGCGGCCGAGCTCGTCCACTTTACGTACAATACCGGTAGATTTCATGATGATTCCTCCTGAAAATTATTGGCGCTTTCAAGAGGTATTCTATAACAGACCGTATAGTCTTGTCAACCAGAAAAATGCGAAATCGGGAGAAAAATGTAGAACAGCCAGAGAATTGCACGGATTCGCGGGGATTCGACGGCTGCCGACGGAGTTCGACCGCCGCCCGGGGGCATATCCGGCGGCCCGCCGCCGTACCATGGAGCAGAGGAACGGGGGTGCGTACCATGGCGATGTCGGTGATCTGGACGGTGATGGTGGCGGCGGCGATCCTGTGCGGCCTGGCCACGGGCAATGGCGGCGGGGTGGCCGCCGCCGCCCTGGAGGGGGCCGCGGCCGGGGTGGAGCTGGCCCTGTCCACGGCGGGGGTGCTCTGCCTGTGGATGGGGGTGATGGAGGTGCTGCGCCGCTCCGGCGCGGCGTCCGCCGTCAGCCGGCTGCTCCGGCCGGCGCTCCGGCGGCTCTACCCGGATTTCGCCGGGGACCGCCGGGTGATGGACACGGTGAGCGCCAACCTCTCCGCCAATCTGCTGGGCCTGGGCAACGCCGCCACGCCTCTGGGGCTGGAGGCCGCCCGGCTCATGGCGGAGCGCACCCCCGGCGTGGCGTCGGACAGTCTGTGTATGCTGGTGGTGTGCAACACGGCCTCCATCCAGCTGATCCCCACCACCGTGGCGGCGGTGCGCTCGGCGGCGGGGTGCGCCGCGCCCTTCGACATTCTCCCTGCCGTGTGGCTCACCTCCGCCGCGGCCCTGGCCGTGGGCCTGGGGGCGGCAAAGCTGTTCGCCCGCATCTGGAGGTAGCGCCGTGGAGCTGGCCATGAATATGCTGGTGCCCGTCATCATGCTGGCGGCGGCCCTGTGGGGGATGCACCGGCGGGTGGACCTGTGGGGCACCCTGGTGGAGGGCGCGGGGGAGGGGCTGCGGGTCACGGCCCGCATCGCCCCGGCCCTGGTGGGCCTGCTGACGGCGGTGTACATGCTGCGCGCCTCCGGCGCGCTGGAGCTGCTGGGCCGGGCCCTGTCCCCGGTGCTCACCCGGCTGGGCATCCCGCCGGAGACCGTGCCCCTCCTGCTGGTGCGGCCGGTGAGCGGCTCCGCCGCCCTGGGGGTGGGGGCGGACATCATCCGCGCCTGCGGGCCGGACTCCACCGTGGGCCGCATCGCCGCGGTGATGCTGGGCTCCACCGAGACGACTTTTTACACCGTGGCGGTGTACTTCGGCGCGGCCAAGGTCACCCGCACCCGCTACGCCGTTCCCGCCGCCCTCTGCGGGGACGCGGCGGGCTTCCTCATGGCGGGGGTGGCGGTGCGGCTGTTCTTCGGTTGACGGGCGGGGCAAAACCGGGTACAATGGGGAAAACCTGTATCAGGGAGGATGCCCCATGCGCTTTGACCTCGCCCCCATGGAGGGGGTCAGCGGCTACGTGTACCGCAACGCCCACGCGGCGGTCTTTGGCCCCGCCGACGGCTACATCACCCCCTTTCTGGCCCCCACCCAGTCCCGCTGCTTCTCCGCCCGGGAGCTGCGGGAGGCGGACCCCGCCCACAACGCCGGCCTGAACGTGACGCCCCAGCTGATCGCCGCCTCGGCGGAGAATTTCATCTGGGCGGAGCACGCCCTCCGCGCCATGGGCTACGGTGAGGTGGACCTGAATCTGGGCTGCCCGTCGGGCACGGTGACGGCCAAGTGCAAGGGCTCCGGGATGCTGGCCCATCCGGACCGGCTGGCGGCCTTTCTGGACGCCATTTTTTCTGCGGCGGAGGGGAGCATTTCCGTCAAGACCCGGGTGGGCTTCTCCGACCCCGACGAGTTCCCGGCTCTGCTGGAAGTTTTCAACCGCTACCCCATCAGCCGGCTCATCGTCCACCCCCGGGTGCGGGAGGACTACTACCGTGGCGCCCCCCGGCTGGAATGCTTTGCCCTGGCGGCTGAGCGGGCCCGGGCGCCCCTGTGCTACAACGGCGACCTGTTCCGCCAGGCGGACGTGGCGGCCCTGACCGCCCGGTTCCCCACGGTGGAGCAGGTGATGCTGGGCCGGGGGGTGCTGGCGGACCCGGCCCTCATCCGCAAGCTGAAGGGCGGCCCGGCGGCCAGCATGGACGAGCTGCGGGAGTTCCACGCCCGGCTGTGGGCGGGCTATCGGGAGATGATGCCCGGCCCCAAGCCCGCCCTGGCCCGGATGAAGGAGGTCTGGAGCTATCTGCTGTTCCTCTTTGAGGACCGGGACAGGCTGCTGAAGCCCATCCGCAAGGCGTCCCGTCCGGAGGAGTACGAGTCCGCCGCGGCGGCGGTGTTCCGCTCCGGTGTGCTCCTGCCCGAGAGCCGCTTTGACCCGGAGGGGCTGTGAAAAAATCCCGCCGCCTGCGCGCGGCCTGCCCCGCACCCCTGTAGGAGCGGCCCCGCGAGGCCGTCCGTTCAGCGGGTTTCCTGTTTGTTTATGGGGCCCCCGCGCGAACCCAGCGAAGCGGATCGCGTGGGGAGAGGAGGAGCAAGGGAGCGGGCGGCGTTTCGGGCGTCCCTCAGCCCGGAACAGAGCAGAGCGGACTTTGCTCCGACGA
>CAVJBM010000220.1:2779-6081 GCA_963647775.1 Anaerovibrio sp. | reverse complement strand
GTGCTGCCCCGTCTGCGGCAAGCCTCTGGACGGAACAGAGGAGGAATGAAAAGAGCCCCCATGGGGGCTCTTTTCATTCCTCTTTGACCTTCCCGAACAGCTGCTGTGCCCCCACGATGAGCAGAAACACCCCGAAGCACCTCCGCAGCACCGCCACATCCATGGCCGTGGCGGCCCAGGCGGCCAGCGCCGTGCCGATCAGCCCCGCACCCACGGCGGGCAGCAGGGCGGAGCGCTCCACCAGCCCGTTTTTGAAGTGAGCGGGCAGGGCGGCCCCCGCCGTGGGCAGAAAGTACAGCAGATTGATGCCCTGGGCCGCGTTCTGGGCCACCCCGGCGAAGGTGGTCATGTAGATGAGCAGCAGCGACCCGCCCCCCACGCCGAAGGCGGACAGCACCCCGGTGACCGCCCCCGCCAGGGCGGGGAGGACCCACTCCGTCACAGCAGGGCCCTCACGCCGCCGTAGAGGATCAGCAGTCCGAACCCCCGCCGAAGCCACTTGACGGACACCCTGCGGAACACCCGCCCGCCGATGAGCCCGCCTGCCAGTCCGCCGATTAGATAGGGCAGGGAGAGCCGCAGGTCCAGATCGCCCCGCAGGAAGTAGATCCCCGCCGACAGGGCGCACAGGGGCGCGATCACCGCCACGGAGGTGGCGAAGGCCCGCCGCTGGCCCAGGCCGCACCGTCCCGCCAGCAGGGGGACTAAGATCATCCCGCCCCCGCCGCCGAAAAAGCCGTTCACCAGTCCCGCCGCGCCGCCCGCCGCCGCGTACCACAGCGCTTTTTTCCGTTCCATGCCGCATCGCTCCTTTTACGGTACAGTATGGCGCGCCGGGGCCGGAATTATCACAGGAAAACCGCATTTCCGGCCGGAAAGCCTTGATTCCCGTGCCGCCGCGTGGTATAATTTTTCCAGAGAGATCCCCAAAACGGATACACAGGAGGAAAAATGACATGAACATGAAAAAGCGGCTGATATCTCTGCTGCTGGCTCTGGGGCTGGCAGTGTCGCTGGCGGTCCCCGCCGCGGCGGCGGAGGGCAAAACCTATAAGATCGAGGACGGCTACTCCGTCGCCGGCCTGATCCCCAGCATGGACTGGGTGATGCTCAGCGGGAATGACTCCAAGGTGATCGACCTGAACACCGGCCTGCAGGTGAAGAACTACGATTACGCCGAAGACTGCGGCAAGTGCATCATCGTAGGCGTGGGCGGGGACAAGTACGGCCTTCTGGATACGAACGGCGCCCCGCTGACCGGCATGATCTACAGAAGAATGGAGAAATTCGGTGCGGATCATGTGCGGGTATGGGATGAGAACAAGAAGGTCGGCGTGCTGGACTATCAGGGCAAGGTGGTCGTCCCCCTCAAGTACGATGATATCGCCGGCTATGATACCTACGGCCTGTATGCGGACAAGTGGGGCTTCGTGGAGGGCATGACCACGGTCACGCTGAACGGAAAGATCGGCTTTGTGAACGAGCAGGGCGTGGAGGTCGTCGCGCCCCGATATGACAGTGCCAACCTCTTCAGCGACGGCATGGCCGTGGTGTACCTGGACGGGAAGTACGGCGCCATCGACAAGACGGGCAAGCTGACGGTCCCCGTGCAGTATGAGTATCTCTATGACTTCCAGGGGGGCCTGGCCGGCACCCGTGTGGGCGACAAGTACGGCTTCATTGACAAGACCGGCAAGCTGGTCATCCCGGCGGCTTACGACTGGATCTATGAGTCCGGCTTTAAGACCGGAGTGGCGGCGGTGTACGACTATAATGCGATGTACTCCCTCATCTTCATCGACAAGACGGGCAAGGTCATTGGGGACAGCTTCGACTATAACTTCTACGAAGAGGGCGCGGACCCCAACTGGCTCCTCGACGACGAGAAGTGGATCGTCTGCCAGCACTACGGGGCTTTCAACATTGGCAGTGACATCGCCGTTTACGACCTGACGGGCAAGTGCGTGATTCCCTTCGGGACTTACTCGGATATCGAGTTTGACCGTGAAAACAACGTAGCTGTCGGTTATTGTGAGAATTGGGACAATGGGGACTATACCTCGTACAATGTGCTCTTGGACAAGAATCTCAAGGCCGTGAAGGCCTATTCCTCCATCGGCAAGTTCCACGACGGCCTGGCGCTGGTGTCGCAGAGCGACGGCGACGGCCACTATGCCCTTGGCTACATCAACACGGCGGGGAAAGAGGTCGTTCCGCCCACCTACACCTATACCTATGCCGAGGACTTCTGCAACGGCCTGGCCCGCGTGACCGTGCAGGACGCCGACGGCACCGCCCGTTGGGGCTGCGTCAACACCAGCGGCAAGCTGGTGGTCCCGGCGGTGTATCCCTATGCCCCGGGCGACCTCTCCTGCGGCCTGATGTATGTGGACATGCCGGGCGCTGACGGCCAGGACCGCTTCGGCTACATCAACGCCAGCGGCGATGTGGTCATTCCCGCCAAGTACTCCTCCGCCAGCAACTTCGTGGAGGGCATCGCCCTTGTGCGCAGCCTGGACGGCGAGCGGGACATCTACATCAACACCAAGGGCGAGGAGATCTACTCCCTGTCCCAGGACTGGGCCAACGGCACCTTTGCGAACGGCGTGGCCAAGACGGCCAATGGCCTCATTGACCGGGAGGGCAAGCTTCTGGCGGCCGGCACCGTCGAGAACCTTTACCAGTACTACGGCGAAGCCACCGCCTACTGGGGAGTGAACGGGGACAGCATCTATGTCAACCCCTATTTCAGCGCCGACACCCTGAACGCCTTTGAGCCCACCCAGACCTACGCCGGCCAGTTCGGCGACGTGCCCGGAAAGGCCTGGTACGCCGGGGCCGTCGGGATCTGCTACGAGTACGGCCTGATGACCGGCGCCAGCAAGGACTCCTTCGGCCCCACGGGCAAGCTGACTGTGGCCCAGGCCATCACCATGGCCAGCCGCGTCCATGAGATCTACCACACCGGCGAGCGCAATCTGAAAAACGGCAAGCCCTGGTATCAGACCTATGTGGACTACGCCCTGGCCAACGGCATCATCAAGGCGGACGAGTTCACCGCGGACGACTACGGCCGCAACATCACCCGCGCGGAGATGGCCGGCATCTTCGCCCGCGCGGTGGACGCCGCGGACCTGTACCAGATCAACAACGTCTCCGCCGTGCCCGACGTGACCGCTTCCACCCCCTATGCCGACGAGATCCTCGCCCTCTACCGGGCGGGCGTGCTCACCGGCGCGGACGGCGGCAAGTTCTATCCCAATAACGACATTGTCCGGTCGGAGGCCGCGGCCATCCTGGCC
>CAVJBM010000220.1:0-2769 GCA_963647775.1 Anaerovibrio sp. | reverse complement strand
ATCCTGGCCCGCATCATCCTGCCGGAGCAGCGCAAGAGCGTTTCCTTCTGAGCGGATCTCTCAACGTGAAAAGGACCCCCGCGGGCATCGCCCGCGGGGGTCCTTTTTTGCCGTTTGCTTACCGCAGCACCGCGCCGCAGTCCTTTTCCAGAGTTTCCAGGATGGAGCGGACATCTTCATCCGCCTCCTCGCCGGTGAGGGAGCGGTCGTCCGCCCGCAGCACCAGATTGAAGGCCACGGACTTCAGCCCGGCCAGCACGCCGGGGCCCCGGTAGATGTCGAACAGGGTGACCTCCTTCAGCAGGCCCTTGGCCCCCCGGCGGATGGCGTCCTCCAGCTCGCCCACGGTGACCTCCTCGGCGCACACCACGGCGATGTCCCGGGTGACGGAGGGGAACCTGGGCAGGGGGACGTACTCCGGGTCGGGTCCCTTGGCGGCCATCAGCGCGTCGAAGGACAACTCGGCGCAGTAGAGCTCGGCGTCCACGCCGTAGTTCTTGGCGGCCAGGGGGTGCAGCTGGCCGAACACGCCGACATACTGGCCGTTGGCCCACACGCCGGCGCAGCGGCCGGGGTGATAGGAGGGATCGTCCGTCACCGGGCGGAACCGGATATCGGACGCCCGGATGCTCTTGAGGATGGCCTCGATGGCCCCCTTCACGGCGTAGAAGTCCACCCCCTCGCCGTAGGCGCCCAGGGTCAGGTACTTGGACTCCACAGCCAGCCCGTCGGGCCCGCCGGGGAGGTACACCCGGCCGATCTCGTACAGCTTGGCGGTCTTGTTGCGGAAGTTGTAGTTGCGCACCAGGATCTCCAGCATGGAGGGCAGGGTGGTGGTGCGCATGATGGAGGTGTCCTCTCCCAGAGGATTCAGGATCCTGAAGGACTGGCGGCGGGGATCGTCGGCGGCCCAGCGGATCTTGTCGTAGTAGGTGGGGGAGATGAAGGAGTAGGTGATGATCTCGTCATACCCGCAGGTGCGGCAGAGGGCCCCCAGCTGATTCTCCAGCTGCTGGGCGGGGGACCAGCCCCCCTGAGTGGTCTGCCCCCGCATGAGGGTGCAGGGGATGGCGTCGTACCCGTGGAAGCGGGCCACCTCCTCCGCCAGGTCGGCCATGCGCAGCACGTCGCCCCGCCAGGAGGGGACGGTGATCTGCCCGCCCTCCACGGTGAAGTCCAGCTTGCGCAGGATGCACACCATCTCGTCGGCGGCCACGTCGGTGCCCAGCAGAGCGTTGATCTTGGCGGGCTCCAGCGGCAGCACCGTGGGCTGGGGCACGTGGTTCAGGATGTCGATGACGCCGTCCACCACCTCGCCGGCCCCCAGCAGCTCGACGAGCTCGCAGGCCCGCTGCACGGCGGGCAGGGTGTTCATGGGGTCCAGGCCCTTTTCGAACTTGGCGCTGGCCTCGGTGCGCATACCCAGGGCCAGCGCGCCCTTGCGGATGCAGGTGCCGTCGAAGCAGGCGGACTCGAACACCACGTCGGCGGTGTCGGCCACGATCTCGCTGTTCTCGCCGCCCATGATGCCCGCCAGGCCCACGGCCCGGGTCTCGTCGGCGATGACCAGGTGGTTGGCGTTCAGCCTGCGCACCGTGCCGTCCAGGGTGGTGAGCTCCTCGCCCTCGGCGGCCCGGCGGACGATGATCCTGCCGCCGTGGACGTAGCGGTAGTCAAAGGCGTGCATGGGCTGGCCGTACTCCAGCATGACGTAGTTGGTGATGTCCACGATGTTGTTGATGGGGCGCACGCCCATGGCCCGCAGCCGCTCCCGCATCCACTTGGGGGAGGGGGCGATCTTCACGTTGCGTACCATCCGGGCGGTGTACCGGGGCACCAGGTCGGCGTCGGGGGTCTCCACGTCCAGCAGCTCGGTGAGCTCGCCCTCGGCCCCGCCCTTCACCTCGGGCACGTGGAGCCGCAGCTCCTGATCAAAGGTGGCGGCGGCCTCCCGGGCCAGACCGATGACGGACAGGCAGTCCGGGCGGTTGGGGGTGATCTCGAACTCCACCACGTGGTCGTCCAGACCCACGGCGGAGCGGATGTCCTCCCCCACGGTGAGGCCGGTGAGCTCCGGGTCGTCGGACAGGATCCAGATGCCGTTCTCATAGGCGGCGGGGAAGTCCCGCTGCTCCAGCCCCAGCTCGGTGAAGGAGCACAGCATCCCGTTGGACTCCACGCCCCGCAGGGTGCCGGCCTTGATCTCCTTGCCGCCGGGCAGGGCGGAGCCGTCCAGCGCCACGGGCACCAGGTCCCCCTGCTTTACATTCTGTGCGCCGGTGACGATCTGGATGGGGGCGTTCCCGCCCACGTCCACCCGGCACACCCACATGTGGTCGGAATTCTCATGGCGCTTCAGCTCCAGCACCTTGCCCACCACCACGTTGACGATGCCGCTGCCCTGGTCCTCCCAGGTCTCCACCTTGGAGCCGGAGAGGGTCATGGCCTCGGCAAATTCCTTGTCGGAGGCATCAACAGTGACAAACTCGTTCAGCCATTTTCTGCTCAGATTCATTGTTCATACACTCCTTTCTCAGAATTGCTCCAGGAAGCGGACATCATTTTCGAAAATGAGCCGCAGGTCGGCGATCTTGAACCGGCGCATGGCGATGCGTTCCAGCCCCAGGCCGAAGGCCCAGCCGGAGTACATGTCGGGGTCGATGCCCGCCATCTCCAGCACCCGGGGGTGGATCATGCCGGCGCCCAGCACCTCGATCCAGCCCTCGCCCTTGCAGGTGGGGCAGCCCTTGCCGCCGCACTTGTGGCACT
>CAVJBM010000219.1:0-3386 GCA_963647775.1 Anaerovibrio sp. | reverse complement strand
ACTTCGTCCGAGCAGATTAAATCCCCTTGGGGTGGAGCGACCGCAGGGAGCGGAGCCCAAAAAGAAGGACATGACTTTCGTCATGTCCTTCTTTTTGGTGCCGGTGGCCGGACTCGAACCGGCACGCCCGAGGGCACTTGATTTTGAGTCAAGCACGTCTACCAATTCCATCACACCGGCAGATGCTGTTATAGTATACTACACTTCTCCCCCGCTGGCAAGAAGAAAATCCCCAGCGGCAAAGACTTGTCAAACTGCGGGCGCGAATTTTGTGCGCTTTTGCGGTTGAAAACCGAGTTCGGGTGTGCTATATTAGATACAGTCAAAGGGCTTGGCGCCCGCGGCTGACCTACAATTCCACACATATCTTTGGCAAACCCGCCGAAAGACGGGGACGCAAAGTTCAGTGTCTAACCGGGGTTTCCCCGCATGATCGACTGACCGCACTTTTTCGCGGTCAGTCTGTTTTTTTGCCCGCAGCCGCGGCCGCGCCCCACTTTCATCTATACAGCTGCCGCGAGCACACGGCGGACAGGAGGTATATTCATGGGTTATCGTGAACTTGGAAACATCGACGAGCGCATCCTCACCACCATCATCCAGATGGGCGCCCGGGAGGGGGTGGAGAACGTCTCCTCCAAAAAGGTGGCCAGGGAGCTGGGCATCTCCAGCGGCACCATCTTCAACAAATTCCCCACCATGCGGGACGCGCTGGACGCCGCCGCCCGGTCCTTTGAGGTCCCCCGCCGGGAGAACGTCCTGCGGATGGCCCGGGAGCGGCTGGCGCTGTACCAGATCTACGACCGGATGCTGGACTATCTGCTGGCCGACCCCTCGGGCACCCTGTACTACATCTCCTACACCAACTTCTTCGGCTCCGCCGGGAAGGAGCGGGACCCCCTCACCGACGACGCCGTGGCCCTGGCCCGCTCCGTCTTTGCCGACCAGGCGAAGGACCTCACCGACAGTCAGGTCCTCCTGCTGTGGGACCATGTGAACTCCATGGCCATGGGCTACGCGGAGAAATTTCTCCACGGCTATCTGCCCCAGAACAGCGACACCAGGACCTTCATCCACCGCATGGTGTTCGACGGCGCCCGGCACCTGACCCAGCTCTGCCCCCAGTAAACCGCGCACAAAAGCCCCCCTGCCGTGCGGCAGGGGGGGCTTTTTCGTCTCTGTCAGCCCTTGGGCTCCGGCGGCTGGCCGTCGGTCTCGAAAATGGCGGCATAGGCCCCCTCGTACCCGGCGGGGAAGCCCTCCTCCCAGCAGGCCCCCGACGCCCGGACGGAGGCAAAGCAGTGCCGCAGGATGGCCCCCAGCAGCATCCCTTTGTTCCGCAGGTGCTCCCCCCGGAGGGCGGCCCCGTCCCAGAACATGGTCTCCAGCACGGTGGCCCGGTCCTCGGTGGGGTAGGTCTTGGCGTAGCCCCGGACGAACCAGGCGTTGTCCTCGTCCCCGGCGTCCAGGGTGTAGCGGGGGTCGCCGTAGGTGTTGCCGTAGGCGTCGTTATAATTCATGCGGTAGCTGAACCAGTCGGGGTTCCCCGTGCTCCACAGGCCGTTCAGCTCCAGGCCCTCCTCCGCCAGCAGGACCTCCATATAGCCGTCCAGCACGTGGCTGAGCTCGTGGGGCAGGTGATGGCGCATCTCCGCGCCCTGGCCGATGTCCAGCACCACCGTCCGGCCGCTGATTCCGGTGTAGGTGATGGCCGCGGCGGTGTTGATGCCGCTGGACGACGTGCGGTAGAGGGACCCGGCCAGGAAAATGCGCAGCCGGTGGGGCTCCCGGGCGCACAGCTCGGGGATCAGGCCCTCCGGCAGGCGGCCCAGCACCTCGTCCACGATCTTTAGGGCGGTGTAGATCTGCATGTCGTCGTCGGTGAAGCGGGCCACGTAGTCGGAGGCGTCAAAGTCGTTGCCCTCCCCCCGGCAGTAGAGCTCCACGCCGTAGCGCTGCTCGATGTCGCCGGCGTAGGCGTCCACCGTGGCGGACAGGCCGGCGGGATAGAAGGTCCCGCCCCCCTGGACCTCCCCGCCCAGGTAGTCCCAGAGGTAGAAGCGCTGGGCACTGCCGTAGCCCTCCCACACGCCGAGCACCGCAAAGCCCTGATCGGAGAGGGCCCCAAGGCTGAGGAATTCGTCGGCGGGCAGGTCCGCCGTATAGTACGTCCCGTCCAGGCAGTTCACGGCGGCCAGCTGCCCGCTGCCGCCCAGCAGCCAGCCGCCCCGGTAGTCCGCGGTGAAAAAGCTGTCCTCCGGCAGCTCCGTCAGCAGCAGGCCCTCCGCCCCCGCCGCGCTCAGGGCCAGCAGGCCGCCCCCGCTCTGGATCAGCAGGGGGCCGTGGAGGAACTGGCTGTTCTGGTCCATGCTCCAGCGGGTGATCTCCCCTGTGGCCCCGTCCAGGATGGCCAGGCCGCTGCCGTCGCCGTACTGGGGCAGATAGAAGCGGCCGCCCACAGACACGGCGCTCCACAGCCCGCTGCCGGACAGGTCCACCGGAGTGCGCACGCCGGTGGCGGTCTCGATCAGTTCGATCTGCTCCGCTCCGTCCCGGGCGGTCAGCAGCCAGCGGCCGTCCCCGGAGAAGCGGAGATAGCACTCGTTCAGCCCGTCCGAGGGCTCCCCTGTCCAGATCCAGTCGGGCTCCCACCGGTCGCTGTAGAGGATGGCCTCGCAGACGGCGGCGTCCGTCCGGGTGGTCCAGAGGGTGCCGTCCTCCAGAAAGCCGGCGAACACCAGCCCCGGCAGCTCCAGCCGGGCCACCGTGCTGCCGTCCGCCAGGTCCAGGAGCACGATGGCGGTGACTCCCTCCTCCGTGTCATAGGAGAACGTGCGCAGCAGGAGCAGGCTGCCCCACAGCTCCACTCCGCCCACCTCGCCGCCGATCCACTCGTTCAGCAGGCCGTCCAGGGAGTACAGGCCGCCCTCCCCCGCCCCGAAGCGGGAGAGGTCCAGCCCGCAGGAGGCTGCCGGGCCGCCCTCCGGCAGGTCGGGCAGGTCCAGATGCGCCGGCTCCGCGGGGAAGCCGCCGGGGAAGGCCGCCCGGATGCCGTCCAGCCAGCCGGTGCCCAGGGCGGGGATGGCCGCGGGCTGCGCCGCGTCGGCTCCGGCCGCCGGTGCGGCCGCCAGGGAGAAAGCCAGCGCAAGGGCCAGCAGAGCGCTCCAGATCCGTTTCATCGCAGTTCCTTTCCGCGGGACCGGCCTGGCCGCCCGCCGTTGATCTCGCCCCTATGATACCAGAATCTGCATCGGAATACAAGAGAAAGGGCGCGCCCTGCGGCGCGCCCTTTCCGGGTACGGTGCCCTGATGGGAGGTTCAGTCCACCTTACCCTTGCATTTACCGGTCACGCACAGCAGGAGGATGAGGCCCACCACGTCGATAC
>CAVJBM010000218.1:0-3605 GCA_963647775.1 Anaerovibrio sp. | reverse complement strand
GTCACCTTCGCCAGCCACCTGGACGGACACCGCATCTTTATGGGCCCGGAGGAGTCCATGCGCATCCAGTCCAACCTGGGCAGCGACATCGCCATGGCCTTTGACGAGTGCGTGGAGAACCCCGCCCAGTACGACTATGCCAAGGCCTCCTGCGAGCGCACCCTCCGCTGGCTGGCCCGCTGCAAGGCGGAGCACGACCGGCTCAACGCCCTGCCCGACTGCGTGAATCCCCACCAGATGCTCTTCGGCATCAACCAAGGGGCCACCTTCCCGGACCTGCGCATTTGGCACATGCAGGAGACGGCCAAGATCGACTGCGACGGCTACGCCATCGGCGGCCTGGCGGTGGGGGAGCCTACGGAGGTCATGTACGACATCATCGACGCGGTGGAGCCCCACATGCCCGCGGACAAGCCCCGGTATCTCATGGGTGTGGGCACCCCCTCCAACATCATCGAGGCGGTGGCCCGGGGCGTGGACTTCTTCGACTGCGTCATGCCTGCCCGCAACGCCCGCCACGGGAAGCTGTTCACCTGGCAGGGGGCGCTGAATATCAAAAACGAGAAGTACAAGACCGACCCGCTGCCCATCGACCCGGAGTGCGGCTGCCCCGTGTGCCGGAGCTTCTCCCGGGCCTACCTCCGCCACCTGTTTACAGCGGGGGAGATGCTGGGCATGCGCCTGGCGGTGATGCACAACCTGTGGTTCTACAATGAATTGGCCCGCCGCATCCGGGAGGCGCTGGACGCGGGGACCTTCGCCCAATTCCGGGCGGAGTATTCCCAGCGGCTGGCCGGGCGGGCCTGAATGGGGCCCTTCAAGAAAAAACTACAAAAAACATGGAAATTGGGGCTTGTGTTTATCGCCGCTTGACGGTATAATGATTTCACGCGTTTGCGTCAAACTACATTTTATACACTTGGAGGAATCAAAATGCTGGGTAACATCATGCTGAGCGCGTCGGGCGGAACGACGAGCGGCGGCCTTCTGGGCGGCGGTGCCTCTACGATCGTCATGATCGTGGTACTGATCGCGATTTTCTATTTCCTGATGATCCGCCCCGAGAGCAAGAAGAAAAAGGCCGCTGAGGAGATGCGCAGCAAGATGAAGGTCGGCGACGACGTCACCACCATCGGCGGCATTGTGGGCACTGTGTGCGCCGTGAAGGAGGAGACCTTCGTCATCGAGACCGGCGCCGACCGCGTCCGCATCGAGTTCAAGAAGTGGGCTCTGTCCGTCAACGACACCCAGACCGCCGCTGCCCAGGCCGCCGCGCCCGAGCGCAAGGGCCTCTTCGGCGGTAAGAAGAAGTCCGACGACGGCAAGGACAACAAGTAAAAGCATAGATCAGGTATGAAAAGCGCCCCTTTCGCGTATGGTAGGATAAGCCATGGGAAAGGGGTGCTTTTTATGCGTAAAACGACCCCCGGAGAGGGGAAACGGCTGGGGCCCGCGCCGGCGGTCCTGCTGGGCGGGCTGCTGGCATTGGGTGTGGAACTGGTGATCCTGCTGGCGGGCGCGGCGGCGGTGTCCCGGGGGATCCTGAAGGCGGACTGCGCGCCGCAGCTGACCGCGGCGGCCTGCGTGATCGGCTGCCTGGCAGGGGGGCTGTTCGCCTGCCGCAGCTGGGGGAGCAGGCGGCTCATCGCCGGGGCGGCCACGGGCCTGCTCTGCTTCGTACTGATCCTCTGCGCGGCCCTGACCGCGGGGGACGGGGCGGAGTTCGGCACACAGGCTCTCATCGAACTGACGGGCTGCCTGCTGGGCGGCGTGCTGGCGGGAGCGCTGGCCGGACGGTCCGGAAAAAAGAAAAAACGCCGGCCCGGAGCCCGCCGGAACTGACCAGGCACTTGACAAAAAGGCGCAAAGTCAATATAATTCCATAGATACTTTATATCCTTTTATAAGGATAGTGAACCGCCAAGCGGTCAGGAAAGGATGTTTTCACCATGGCGAAAGAATATAAATTGAGCCCGGAGCGTTATGAGGAACTGAAAAACGAACTGAATCACCTCAAGACCGTCCGGGAAAAAGAGGTAGCCGACCAGATCAAGGAGGCCCGCTCCTTCGGTGATCTGTCCGAGAACAGCGAGTACGACGAGGCCAAGAACGAGCAGGGCAAGCTCTACTCCCGCATCGCGGAGCTGGACAACATTCTGGCCAACTGCACCGTGATCACCGAGGAGGTCCACGATTCCAACGTGGTGCACATCGGCAGCCGCATCACCGTCCGGGACATCGAGACCGGCGACGAGGAGACCTATCAGGTGGTGGGCTCTCAGGAGGCCGACCCCATGAACGGCCGCATCTCCGAGGAATCCCCCTTCGGCAAGGCCCTGCTGGGCAATTCCGTGGGCCAGATCGTCATTGTTGAGGCCCCCGCGGGCAATATCGAGTACGAGGTCCTGGACATTCAGCGGTGAGCGCTGACCGTCCGGGCAGAGAATAAAGGAGAGACAAGTCATGTCCGATCAGACCAAGCAGAATCAGCCGGTACAGGCCGAGCCCTCCCTGTCCGAACTGCTGAAGATCCGCCGGGATAAGCTGGCAGACCTCCAGGCGGCGGGGAAGGACCCCTTTACCATTACCAAATTTGATGTGACCCACCACAGCACCGACATCAAGGACGATTTCGACGCCCTGGAGGGGCAGACCGTGTCCGTGGCCGGCCGCCTCATGAGCAAGCGGGGCATGGGCAAGGTGTGCTTTGCCGACCTGCAGGACGGCGCCGGCCGGCTCCAGCTTTACGTGAAGATCGACGAGGTGGGCGAGGAGCAGCTGGCTGCCTTCAAGAAGTACGACATCGGCGACCTGGTGGGCGTTGTGGGCGAGGTGTTCCGCACCCAGCGGGGCGAGATCTCTGTGAAGGTCAAGACCATTACACTCCTTGCGAAGTCTCTGCTTCCGCTGCCCGAGAAGTTCCACGGCCTCCAGGACCGCGATCTGCGCTACCGCCAGCGCTATGTGGACCTGATGGTGAACCCCGAGGTGAAGCGCAACTTCGTGGTGCGCTCCAAGTTCGTCAAATTCCTGCGCAACTATCTGGACGAGATGGGCTATATCGAGGTGGAGACCCCCGTCCTCAACACCATCGCCGGCGGCGCCGCCGCCCGGCCCTTCATCACCCACCACAACACCCTGGACATCGACATGTACATGCGCATCGCCACCGAACTGCCCCTGAAGCGGCTCATCATCGGCGGCATGGAGCGGGTGTACGAGATCGGCCGCATCTTCCGCAACGAGGGCATGGACACCAAGCACAACCCGGAGTTCACCACCGTGGAGTTGTACCAGTCCTACGCCGACTTCCATGATATGATGGACATTGCCGAGGGCGTGCTCTCCGGCGCAGCCAAGGAGATTTTGGGCACCTACGAGGTGGACTGGCAGGGTGAGCATATCGACCTGACCCCCGGCTGGCCCCGGCTGACCATGGTCGAGGCCGTCAAGCAGTATGTGGGCGTGGACTTCGGCGTCATCTCCGACGATGCCGAGGCCGTGGCCGCCGCCAAGGCCGTGGGCGTTGAGCTGCCCGCCGCGGCGGAGCAGACCTGGGGCAACGCCCTGTACGCCTGCTTCGACCAGAAGGTGGAGGAGCACCT
>CAVJBM010000217.1:0-2328 GCA_963647775.1 Anaerovibrio sp. | reverse complement strand
CTGGCGGAGCTGAAGCTGCTGGTGGACGCGGTGCAGTCCAGCCGCTTCCTCACCGGCCGCAAGAGCGACGCCCTCATCAAAAAGCTGGAGGGGCTCACCTCGGTCCACCAGGCCAGGCAGCTGCAGCGGCAGGTGTACGTGGACCGGCGGATCAAGACCATGAATGAGAGTATATTTTATAATGTAGACAAGCTGCACGCCGCCATTGCCGCCAACCGGGTCATCACCTTCCGCTACTTCGAGTATAACACGAAGAAGGAGCGGGTGGCCCGCCGGGGCGGCGCCCGCTACCGGGCCACGCCCTTCGGCCTCATCTGGGACAGCGAGAACTACTATCTGGCCGCCTGGGACGAGCTCCACGGGGAACTGCGCCACTACCGGGTGGACAAAATGGGGGACATCCTCATCAGCACCACCCCCGGAACCCCCCGGGGGGACTGGACGGCGGAGGGCTACACCCGGCGGCACTTCGGCATGTACTCCGGCAAGCCCTGCGCGCTGAAGCTGCGCTGTGCCGACGCCCTGGCCGGGGTGGTCATCGACCGGTTCGGCCAGGACGTGATCCTGGTGCCCGACGGGGAGGGCTGCTTCACCGTAACGGTGGACGTGGCGGTGAGCCCGCCCCTGTGGGGCTGGCTCTTCGGCCTGGGGGACGGGGTGGAGATCGCCGCGCCCCAGTGGGCCGCCGACGAGTACCGCGCCCGGCTGGCCCGGGCGCTGGAGCGCACGGAGGCATAACGTATTTACAATTTTTGTGCTCCATGGTAAAATAAGTGTACACTGCGGACTTGGGAGAGGAGTTATCGCTATGGAAAATTTTGAATTGCAGACGGACGAAGTCATTTTATATGAAGGCACCGCCGCAAGCAAACAGTATAAAGGAAGCCTGCAGGTCACGCTCACCTCTCATAAGCTGATCCTCGAAAAGGAAAAAGGGATTTTCAAAAAGGAGCGGGAGCTTTTGACCGCCGTCTCCCTGCGCGACATCAAATCCTACAACGGCGAAGCACAGATCAGACAAAAGGGCAGCGATGTCGAACTTCAGGCCACCACCGAAAACATCACACTTTCATTCTCCGGAATTCTTGAGGCAAGGAAATTCACCAGCAAGGCCATCGGCGCCGCCACCGGCTCCACCGCCGCGAAGCGCGGCTCCGGCAAAGTGAAAAGCGCCCTGGATCTCATCGAGGAAACCACCGGCTTTGATACGAAAGGCGCGATCAAGGGCGTGCTTGAAAACGGCGTCAAAGGTACGCTGCTGAACGGCATCGGCAAGAAAAAGTAAACAGAACAAAAACAGCCCCGGCCCGGAGCAATGCTCCGGGCCGGGGCCGCTTTATCGATGCGCTTCCGTTTGGAGGGAGATCAGGCGATCAGGGGAACAGGCAGCCGGGGAAACCGCAGGAGGTGATCTCGTCGGAGGGGAACTTGGTGATGACCTCGTGGCCGGTCTCGGTGACCACGATCTCCTCCTCGATGCGGGCGGAGCCGGTGCCGTCGGCAGAGGCGCACCAGGTCTCGATGGCGAAGGTCATGCCGGGCTTGAACTCGAAGGGGTGATCCTTGGAGAACAGTGGGGAGATGGCGGGCTTCTCCCACAGGCCCAGGCCGATGCCGTGGGCGAACTGCAGCAGGAAGGCCTCCTTCTCATCCTTGAAGCCCAGCTCCTGGGCGGTGGGCCACATGGCGACCACGTCGGCGGTGGTGGCGCCGGGCTTGATGACGGAGATGCCGTCCCGGATCCACTTCAGGGCCTTGGCGTAGGCCTCCTCCTGAGCCTTGGTGGGCTTGCCGCAGGAGAAGGTACGGTAGTAGCAGGTGTGGTAGCCGTTGTAGACGTTGCCCACGTCGAAGTAGACCAGCTCGCCGGGGCGGATCATGCGGTTGGAGGTGGTGTGGCTGTGGGGATTGCCGCGCATACCGGAGATGCAGTTGACGAACTCCACGGACTCGGCGCCCATGCGGAACAGCTCGCCCTGGATGAGGGCCTCCATCTCGTTCTCGGTGGCGCCGGGACGCAGATGCTTGGCCACCTGCCAGTAGACGGCGTCCACCATGGCGGCGGAGCACTTCAGCAGTTCGATCTCATCGGGGGTCTTGATCATGCGGGCGTCCACCATGGGAGCCTGGCCGTCGCCGATGGTGATGCCGGCCTTCTCCAGGGCCTTGTAGAGGGGGATGTCCACGATGTCGATGCCCAGCACCTTCTTGTCGGCGCCGTACTTCTTCAGGTAGGAGACGATCTCCTCGGCCTCAGCCTCCACCATGCCGGCCTCGGCGGGGATGGAGCCGCGCATGGAGCCCACGGCGGGCATGATGTTCTCGGGG
>CAVJBM010000216.1:0-4858 GCA_963647775.1 Anaerovibrio sp. | reverse complement strand
CTGCTGGAGCTCACCTCCGGCGTGTCCTCCCTGACGGAGGCGGGCAGCCTCACCGGCCGGGTGTCCATGGCGGCCTTCATGCTGGGCTGGGCGGGGATCTCCGTCCACTGCCAGGTGCTCTCCTTCCTCATCGACAGCGGCCTGTCCGCCCGCACCTACCTGACCGGCAAGCTGTGCCACGGCCTGCTGGCGGCGGGCCTCACCTGGCTGGTGACCCGCTTCCTGCCCCTGAACGAGCCGGTCTCCGCCTACCTCACCCGCCAGACCGAAGCCCTGGCGGAGCTGGAGTTCGCCGCCGCTCTGCGGGTCTCTCTGCCGGCGGCAGCGGCGGTGTTTCTGCTGCTTTTGGGGCTGTCCCTGCCGAAATTGCGAAAAAGGGGTGGAAAATCGCCGCGCCATCCTGTATACTGAGGGTATCCCAGGGCACGGAGGTGCTGCACCATGCTGTTTGAAAAACATATCGAGCCCCGCTGCGCCTACTGCAAGCGGGGGGCCCGGCTGGACGACATGCGGGTCATGTGCGTGAAGAAGGGGATCGTCCTGCCCAACGGCTCCTGCCGGGGCTTCCGGTACGACCCGCTGAAGCGCGTCCCCCCCCAGCCCGCGGCGGCGGACTTTTCCAGGCTGAAAGAGGAAGATTTCACCCTTTGAACGTGAACAGGAGGAACTTTTCATGCAGAAGGAGATCACCCAGTCCCTGCCCCTGCTGAACGAACAGGGCGACCTGACCCAGGCGGGCTACGCCACGAAGCTGCTGCCCGTCTACGACCGCGCCAGGGTCAGGGGCGGCCGCACCCGCCTGAAGGAGTGGGACTACTATTACGTGGGCAACGACCGCTTCGGCGTGGCCCTCACCGTGGCGGACAACAGCTACATGGGCCTGGACTCCATCTCCTTCCTCTCCTTCGAGGGCACCCCCTGGCAGATCACCAAAAGCCCCATGCGGGCCTTCCCCATGGGCCGCACCGCTCTGCCCAGCCATTCCGGCTCCGGCGTCACCGCCAGCTCCGGCCGGGGGTACGGCCTGTGCTTCCGGGTGGAGAACGGCCGGCGGGAGCTCACGGCCCACATGGACAAATTCCGCAACAGGGAGGCCATCGACATCTCCCTGACCCTCACCGCCGAGCCGGAGGACTCCATGGTCATCTGCACCCCCTTCGCCAAGCCGGGGCATTTCTACTTCAACCAGAAGATCAACTGCATGCGGGCCAGCGGCACCGTGGAGCTGGGCGGTGTCCGCTACGAGTTCCGCCCGGAGGACTCCTTCGGCCTGCTGGACTGGGGCCGTGGGGTCTGGACCTATCACAACACTTGGTACTGGGGTTCCGCCTCCGGCGTGGTGGACGGGGCGGACTTCGGCTTCAACATCGGCTATGGCTTCGGGGATACCTCCGCCGCCAGCGAGAACATGCTCTTCTACCGCGGCAGGGCCCACAAGCTGAGCCAGGTGACCTTCAACATCCCCATGAAAAACGGCCGGGAGGACTATCTGGCCCCCTGGACCTTCACCAGCGACGACGGCCGCTTCGAGATGGACTTCACCCCCATCCTGGACCGGGCCGCCTGCACCGACGTGAAGCTGATCAAATCCGACCAGCACCAGGTATTCGGCCGCTTCAGCGGCGCCGCCGTGCTGGACGATGGCACCGTCCTGCGCATCCGGGACCTGATGGGCTTTGCGGAAAAGGTGGAGAACAAGTGGTGATCCAGCGGCGGCCCCGGGATGCCGGGGCCGCTGTGTTGATTTAACGCAATAGAAAATATTTTTGAAAAAGGGGTTGACAAATGGGGGAGCGGTGCATATAATAGCGACAACAACCAAACAGTGCAAACCTGTGACGGAGAGAAGTAACCGGCGCGGCGAGCTTTCAGAGAGTCCCGGAGGGTGTGATCGGGGCAGGGAGCGGCCGGTGAATGGACTTCGGAGGGCGGACCGAAAGGGAGACCGAGTAGGGACCGACGGGCACCCCACCCGTTATCCATCGGGGCGCGTATGATGGTACGCGTAAGCGAGTGGACGCGCAAGCGTCAATTTGGGTGGTATCGCAGAAGCATAGCTTTTGTCCCATGGTCGGGGCAAGGGCTTTTTTATTTGTCCGGCCTCCCCCGCAGCGCCGGCAACGCCGCGGGTCATCTGCCGCCCGAATACATTTAGGAGGAATTTCCCATGAAAAAGCACACCCTGAAAAAGCTGTTCGCCCTGGCCGCCGCCGCGGCCCTCACCCTGTCCCTGGCCGCCTGCTCCGGCGGAGCGCAGCCCTCCCCCTCGCCCAGCGGCAGCGCCGCCCCCACCGACAGCGCCGAGCCCCAGGCCAAGACCCTGAAGGTGGCCATCATCAAGCAGCTGGACCACGCCTCTCTGGACGAGATCGCCGCCGCCATCGCCGCCCGCTTTGACGAGATGAGCGCCGACGGCCTCACCGTGGACTATACCATCACCTCCGGCCAGAACGACCAGACCATCCTCAAGCAGCTGTGCGACCAGGCCATTGCCGACAAGGTGGACGTGATCGTCCCCATCGCCACCACCGCCGCCCAGGTGGCCGCCGTGGCCGCCGAGGGCACCGGCGTCAAGGTGGTGTACGCCGCCGTGTCCGACCCCGCCGCCGCCAAGCTCACCGGCATCGACTACGTCACCGGCACCAGCGACGCCCTGAACACACGCTTCATCATCGACATGATGCTGGCCCAGAACCCCGAGTTGAAGTCCGTGGGCCTGCTCTACTCCCTGTCCGAGCCCAACTCCGCCACCCCCATCGCCGAGGCTAAGGCATATCTGGCGGAGAAGGGCATTGAGGTGGTGGAGCAGACCGCCAACACCAACGACGAGGTGGTGGCCGCCGCCACCGCCCTCATCGCCGCCGACGTGGACGCCATCTTCACCCCCACCGACAACGTGATCATGGCCGCCGAGCTGGCCATCTACGAGGACCTGGCCAAGGCCGGCATCCCCCACTACACCGGGGCCGACTCCTTCGTCCGCAACGGCGCCTTCGCCACCTGCGGCGTGAACTACACCGACCTGGGCCGCCGCACCGCCGAGCTGGCCAAGCAGGCCGCCGACGGCGAGGCGCTGGAGGACTACTACCTGATGGACGGCGGCATCATCACCGTCAACACCGAGACCGCCGCCGCCCTGAACGCCGACTACTCCATGTTCTCCGCCATGGGCCAGGTGGTGGAGGTCGCCACCACCAAGGACTGATCCCAACTCCCCGGCCCCGCGTCAGCGGGGCCGGGGCTCCGCCGTGTTTGAATTGACAGAAAAGGGGACTTCCCAATGCTTCTCATCACCCAGACCGCCCTGGAACTGGGCTTTCTGTACGCCCTGGTGGCCATGGCGCTCTTCCTCAGCTACCGGGTGCTGGACATCGCCGACCTGACCACCGACGGCTGCTTTGTCCTGGGGGCCGCCGTGTCGGTGAGCGTGGCCGCCGCCGGGCACCCCATCCTGGCCATCCCCGCCGCCATGCTGGCGGGGGCCTGCGCCGGCTTCGTCACCGCCTTTCTGCAGACCCGCCTGGGGGTGCCCTCCATTCTGGCCGGCATCGTCACCAACACCGGCCTGTACACCATCAACCTCATGGCCATGGGCTGGCGCTCCAACCAGAGCCTGCTGGGCTCTGACACGCTGTTCACCCTCCTGCGGGACACGGGCATCTTCGGCGACTGGTACGAGCTGGTACTGGCCGCCTTCGTGACCGTTCTGGCGGGGGTGCTCCTGCGGCTGTTCCTCAGCACCCGGCTGGGCCTGTCCATCCGGGCCACCGGCGACAACCGGGACATGGTGCGCTCCTCCTCCGTGAACCCCACCTTCACCGTCACCCTGGGCCTGTGCATCTCCAACGCCCTCACCGCCCTCTCCGGCGCCATGGTGGGCCAGTACCAAAAGACCGTGGACATCAACGGCGGCACGGGCATCGTGGTCATCGGCCTGGCCTGCCTCATCATCGGCGAGACCGTGCTGGGCCGCCGCACCGTCACCAAGGGCATCATCGCGGTGGTGGTGGGCTCGGTGATCTACCGCTTCATCTACGCCGTTATTTTCTACACCAAGGTGGTCCCCGTGGACTGCCTGAAGCTGCTCACCGCCGCCATCGTGGCCCTGGCCATCGCCGCCCCCAGCCTGAAGCGCTGGGCGGCCCTCCAGCGCCGCAAGGCGGCCCACCGGAAGGAGGAAGTGTGACATGCTGACCCTGAAGCACATCTCCAAGACCTTCAACCCCGGCACGGTGAACGAGAAGCAGGCCCTCCGGGACCTGTCCCTCACCCTGGATACCGGCGAGTTCGTCACCATCATCGGCTCCAACGGCGCGGGCAAGTCCACGGTGCTCAACGCCATCGCCGGCAGTTTCTTCGTGGATGCCGGCTCCATCCTGCTGGATGGGGAGGACGTGACCTTCCAGCCGGAGCATAAGCGCAGCCGCAGCATCGGCCGCCTGTTTCAGGACCCCCTGAAGGGCACCGCCCCCGGCATGACCATCGAGGAAAATCTGGCCCTGGCCTATCTGCGCACCAACGGGAAGGCGTCCCCCTTCAGCCGCATCACCAGGGCGGACCGCGCCCTCTTCCGGGAGAAGCTGGCCCAGCTGGGCATGGGCCTGGAGGACCGGATGCGTCAGCCGGTGGGGCTGCTCTCCGGCGGCCAGCGGCAGGCCCTGACCCTGCTCATGGCCACCATGGTCCCGCCCCGGCTGCTCCTGCTGGACGAGCACACCGCCGCCCTGGACCCCGGCACCGCCGACAAGGTGCTGGACCTCACCCGCCGGGTGGTGGCGGAGAGCAACATCACCTGCATGATGATCACCCACAACATGTCCCAGGCGCTGGAGCTGGGCAGCCGCACCCTGATGATGGC
>CAVJBM010000215.1:0-3175 GCA_963647775.1 Anaerovibrio sp. | reverse complement strand
ACGCCGGGAGCATGGCGGGCAACTGGTCCAACGAGGGCGGCGTGGGCTACAACCGATACCAGAAGAACATCATGGGCATGTGGCTGGCCAACGAGCTGCGCCGTGAACTGGGGATGGGCGTTGACTTCAACGCCATCGTCCGCGGCGCGGAGAGCAGCCGCTGCGACAGCCTGGTGGATGCCAATTCTCCCGACTTTCTCGCGCCCAAGAGCATGGCGGCGGCCATGCGGGAGGCCCTGACCCGGGCGGGGGAGCCGCTGCCCGCCTCGACGGAGGACTTCTTCCGCTGCGCCTACCGCTCCCTGGCCCGCAGCTACAGGAATGCCCTGGCCGAGCTGGAACGGAATACCGGAAAAACCTATGAAAAGCTGTACATCGTGGGCGGCGGGGCGAAGAACGGGTTCCTCAACCGCCTGACCGCCGAGGAGACGGGAAAAGAGGTCGTGGCCCTGCCCATCGAGGCCACCGCCCTGGGCAATCTGAAGATTCAAATGGAGGCAGAACGATGAGTTACGAAGAAGCAAAGAAGCGTTATGAAGCCCTGGGCGTGGACGTGGAAAACGCTCTGGACCGGCTCCGCAGGGTGCCTGTGTCCCTGCACTGCTGGCAGGGGGACGACGTGCGCGGCTTCGACACCGATCCCAGCAAGCCCCTCACCGGCGGCATCCAGACCACCGGGAACTACCCCGGCCGGGCCCGCACGCCGGAGGAGCTGATGGCGGACATCGAGGAGGTCCTGAAGCTGTGCCCCGGCGCGAAAAAGCTGAACCTCCACGCCAGCTACGCCATTTTCCAGCCCGGCGAGTGGGTGGACCGGGACAAATTGGAGCCAAAGCACTTCGCCCCGTGGGTGGAATTCTGCAAAAAGCACGGCCTGGGCGCGGATTTCAACCCCACCTTCTTCTCCCACCCCAAGTGCGACCCCCTGACCCTCTCCAGCCCCAATGAGGACACCCGCCGCTTCTGGATCGACCACGGCAGGGCCTGCGTGCGCATCTCCCAGTACCTGGCGGAGGAGCTGGGCCAGGTCTGCACCATGAACATCTGGACGGGGGACGGCTTCAAGGACATCCCCGCCGACCGCCTGGGCCCCCGGATGCGCTATAAGGAGTCCATCGACGAGATCCTGTCCGAGCCCTTTGATTTCAGCAAGGTCAAGCCCTGCGTGGAGAGCAAGGTGTTCGGCATCGGCGTGGAGAGCTATACGGTCGGCTCTGCCGAGTTCGCCCTCAGCTACGCCGCCATGAACCCCGGCCGCTGCATCCCCCTGATGGACAACGGCCACTACCACCCCACGGAGGTGGTGAGCGACAAGATCCCCGCCCTGCTGGCCTTCTTCCCGGAGATCGCCCTGCACATCACCCGCCCCGTCCGCTGGGACAGCGACCACGTGGTGCTCTTCGACGACGAGACCAAGGAACTGTGCAAGGAGATCGTCCGCTGCGGCGGGCTGGAGGGGCGGGTCCATATGGCGCTGGACTATTTCGACGCCTCCGTCAACCGCATCGCCGCCTGGGTCACGGGCTTCCGCAACGTGCAGAAGGCCCTGCTGAACGCCCTGCTGACGCCGGACCTGACCGCGGAGCAGAACGCGGGAAATTTCACCGACCTGCTGGTGCGCCAGGAGGAGCTCAAGACCCTGCCCTTCGGGGAGATCTGGGCGGAGTACTGCCGCCGCTGCGGCGTGCCGGAGGACGGCGCGTGGCTGCCGCTGGTACGGGACTATGAAAAGAACGTTTTGGAGGGAAGAGCATGAAGGACATTCTGACCGCCCCCTGGATGGTGGAGATGATCCGCACCGCGACGAACATGTACGGCCACGGCTGGGACGAGCGCAACGGCGGCAACATCAGCCTGCTGCTGGACGAGGCCGATGTTAGGGAATATGTGGATGGCGCCGTCCTGCGCGACATCCCCACGGGCTTTTCCTGCCCGGAACTGGACGGAAAATACTTTCTTGTGACCGGCACGGGCAAGTATTTCAAAAACGTGCAGTACGCGCCGGAGGTCAATCTGGGTCTGGTCCGCCTGATCGACGGCGGCGAAACGGCCCAGCTGCTGTGGGGCTTCACCGACGGCGGCAAGTTCACCTCCGAGTTCCCGGCGCATATGATGAGCCACGCCGCCCGGCTGAAGCTCGACCCCAAGAACCGGGTGGTCATGCACTGCCATCCGGCCAACCTGCTGGCCATGACCTATATCCACGACCTGGACGAGCGGGCCTTCACCCGCACGCTCTGGCAGATGTGCACGGAGTGCATCGTGGTGTTCCCCGACGGGGTGAACGTGCTGCCCTGGATGCTCTGCGGCACCAACGAGATCGGTGAGGCGACCGCCGAAAAGATGAAGACTGCGCGTCTTGTCGTCTGGTCGCAGCACGGCATCTACGGCGCGGGCAAGGACCTGGATGAGACCTTCGGCCTTATCGAGACCGCCGAAAAGGCCGCCGAGATCTATCTGAAGATCGCCCATCTGCCCCTGGTGAACACCATCACCGACGAGCAGATGCACCAGCTGGAGGCCCGCTTCGCCGTCAAGGCCAGAGAGGGCTACCTGAACTAACCGGGTCAATACGGAATTACTTTGGCATTTCACACCTTGCGCCGCCGATACGAAACTATTTGCAGTACGTTGACCCAGATCCTGACCCAGAACAGCAAAAGAGCGGGCGGGAACAGTGGGCGCAAGACAGCCAGAGTGTATATCCCCTCCCGCACAACACCTCCAGAAAGAGTCCGAAAGGGCTGTATGCGGCCGGCGAGAACAGCTCATAACCCGGAGGTCGTAGGTTCAAGTCCTGCCCCCGCAACCATTGAAAAGGTCCCCATTTTCGAACCCGGTAACTCCGGTTTCAAAAATGGGAACTTTTCATTTATCCTCGGTAGCAGAAAAGAACTCCGCTTCGTACTGAATCGGAGTTTTCATGTTCAACTTTCTGTGTGGTCTGTAACCGTTATAAAATTCGATATACTCTTCTAAGACCTCTTCCAACTCTTGCGGCGTTTCGTAAAGATGATGGTAGAGGGCTTCTTTCTTTAGCGTATGGAAAAATGACTCACATACAGAGTTGTCGTAAGGGTTACCCGGTGTTGAAAATGACTGTTTTACTTTCAATTCGCGTAAGTGCTGGCGAAAAACGTATGCGGTATATTGCACGCCTTGGTCACTATGAAAC
>CAVJBM010000214.1:0-3053 GCA_963647775.1 Anaerovibrio sp. | reverse complement strand
TTATATAAGAGGCGATACTGAATTTTAAGGAGGAACCGAGAAATGAAAAAGCTCTTCGCACTGCTGCTCGCCCTGACCATGCTGTTTGCCCTGGCCGCCTGCAGCAGCACCCCCGCCCCCAGCAGCTCTGCCGATGTCCCCCCTGCCACCAGCGAGCCTGTGGGCAGCGATCCCGTTCCCAGCCAGCCCTCCGACGGGCCCAAGACCGTCGGCTTCGTGACCTTCGGCCTGGGCGGCGACTTCTTCCAGATGCTGGCCACCGCCTATGAGCAGACCATGACCGGGCTGGGCTGGAATGCCTACTACGCCGACGGCGCCTTTGACCCCGCCACCCAGATCCAGGCCGCCGAGAACTACATCGCCATGGACGTCGACGTGCTGGTCATCTGGTCCGTGGCCCCCGAGGCGATGGGCTCCGTGATCGATCAGGCCATGGCCAAGGGCATCAAGGTCATCGCCTTCGTGGCAAAGACCGAGAAGTATGACGCCGTGATGCTCTCCGACGACGCGGTCCTGGCCGGCTCCATGGCCAAGCTGGCCGCCCGCTGGATCGACGAGACCTACGCCGACGCCCCCGACCACTCCGTGCCCGTGGCCGTGTTCTCCTGCCGCACCGCCGAGACCGGCGTGCTCCAGGCCGACGTGCTGCTGCGGATCGAGGAGTTCTCCACCAAGGCCAAGTTCGTCACTGAGGTGGAGGTGGCCGACGAGACTGCCGCCACCGGCCTGTCCGCCGCCGAGAACCTCTACATCACCAACCCCGAGATCAAGGTGTTCCTGACCGCCCACAACGGTCTGGGCAACGGCATCAACAACTACTACACCGGCCTGTCCTCCCCCGTCACCGACTATACCGGCATGGGCATCTTCTGCATCAACGGCGACAACTCCACGGCTGACGCCATCAAGGCCTCCGTCAACAACGGGGCGCCCATGCGCGGCACCGTTATGACCGGCTCCGTCCAGGACACCGCCAACGAGCTGCGCGACGTCATCCTGGGCCTGACGGACGGCACCATCGAGTCCGGCCATGTCCAGTACGCCGGCACCACCTTCGTCTTTGCCGACACCATCGACGAGTATCTGGAGACCGGCTCCGTCAAGTCCGTCACCGACGCCGACTTCGAATAAACCGGCTTTTTCTTCATCCCGGCGGGGGACGCGCCTTCGCGGCGTATCCCCCGCCCGCCTTCTCCGGGCTGAAAGCAGCGGAAGAGCCCTGACCGTTCCGGCTCTTCCTCCGCTTTGAGCGCAGATGTTTGGAAAGCGAGGAATACATATGAGCAGAGTTCTGGGCCTGTCCTTCGGCCGGAAAATGAGCAACTGCGAGGTCATGGTGAAGCACGCCCTCAACGCCTGCAAAGAGGCGGGCCACGAGGTGCGGTTCATCCGCGTCAACGACCTGGACATCAAGGACTGCACCGGCTGCATCGCCTGCACCGTGGGCATGATCGCGGGCAGGCGGGGCGACTGCGTGCTGAAGGACGACCTCCCCATCCTGGAGGAGGCCATTCTGGAGTGCGACGCCGTCCTCTACGGCTGCCCCACCTTTGAGATGACCCCCACCGGGACCTTCAAGACCGTCTGTGACCGTCTGGGCCCCTCTCACGACGTCAGCTTCCGCAAGGCGGCCATCGAAGAGGGACTGGCCGCCGGAAAGAGCCCCGATCAGCTGCCCGACGCCCGCTCTCTCAAGCCGCGGGTGGGCGCGTTCTTCGCCGTGGGCGGCGCGATGACCAGGAACTGGCTGTCCTTCATGCTGCCCACCATGTACTGCTTCTCCATGTCGCAGGGCATCGATATCGTCGATACCTTTGAGTACTACGGAGCCATGGCCTACAACCATGTGGTGGGCAACCGGCCCATGATGGACCGCAGCTGGGAGATGGGAAAGCACGTGGCGGACGCGCTCTCCTGCACGGACGAGGCCCAGCGCCGCCGCTGGCGGGGCGACCATGAGGGCGTGTGCCCCGTGTGCCATTGCGACCTGCTCACCGTGTCCAACGGGGGCAAGACCGTGGAGTGCCCGGTGTGCGGCATTTACGGCACCGCCGTGATCGAGGACGGCAGGCTGAAGGCCCGCTTCTCCGCGGCGGAGCAGGCGCGCTCCCGCCTGTTCTACGCCGGCAAGCTGGAGCACTCCACCGAGATCAAGACCTGCGCCGCCCCGCCGGGCCAGATTCCAAATCTCAACAAGCTGCTGGAGCCCTTCCGCTGGGAGTGAGCGCTCCGGCGCCTGACTCACCTCACCCGTTCCCCAAAGCCGCCGCTTTCGGAAGGAAGCGGCGGCTTTTTGCCCTTTCCTTCTGTGCAAGGTCAGCCCGCGCCTATTGACAATCTGTCTTTTCGCAGTATAATAAGCAATATACATCGCTCGATTTATATTATCGATGTGCTTTACGGTTCGAGCCCTGAGCCGGGGGGATCGGGTATCATTGGCGCCTATATCGTTGGATATTGAAACGCTATGGAGCAAAAAGCGGACTTTTGGAGGGATACAGAATGAAAAACACCGCGCTGGTGGTCATCGACCTGCAAAATGACATCACGAAAAACTACCGGGAGATCATCGAAAACGTCAACAGGGCGATCGACCGGGCCGTCCGGAAGGACCTGTGGGTCGTTTACATCCAGCACAACAACCTGTCCGCGGGGACGAGGACCTTCAAGCCCGGCACCCGCGGCGCGGAGCTGGTGCCGGAGCTGAAGGTCGTGTCCGACCATATCTTTACGAAGTCAAAGAGCAGCGCCCTGACCAGCGCGGACTTCGCGGCTTTTATTCAGGAGCACGGCATTACCGAGTTCTATATCGCCGGGGCGGACGCCGCGGCCTGCATCAAATCCACCTGCTTCAACCTGGCGAAAGGCGGCTATGCCGTCCATGTGCTGTCGGACTGCATCACCAGCTATGACAAAAAGAAGCTGCCGGAGCTGCTCGCCTATTATGAGAGCAAGGGCTGCTCCTTGACCACCCTTCAAAAGGAGTTTCAACCATGAGCAACAGTCTGTTTGCCATTGAACGCGCGCGGCCGGAGGACGCCGCCGCGCTGCTG
>CAVJBM010000213.1:5351-9231 GCA_963647775.1 Anaerovibrio sp. | reverse complement strand
CCGGTGCCCGGAGGGCCCACCAGCAGCGCGCCCTTGGGCAGCTTGGCGCCGATGTCGGTGTACTTCTGGGGGTTGTGGAGGAAATCGATGATCTCCGTCAGGGACTCCTTGGCCTCGTCCTGGCCGGCCACGTCCCGGAAGGTGACACCGGTCTGCTTCTCCATATACACCTTGGCGTTGGACTTGCCCACGCCGCCGATGCCGCCGAAGCCGCCGCCGGAGCCCATCTTCTTGAACATCCAGCGGTACACCAGCACCAGGCCAAGCACGGTGATGAGGGTGGGCACCACGTAGCTGACCACGGCGGACAGCAGATACTGCTGCTCCGTCACCAGCTGAGCGCCGTAGTTCACGCCCTTTTCATCCATCAGGGGGATGAGGTCGGGGTCGGTCACCGGGGGCGGGGCGGCCACGAAGGTGATGGCCGCGCCGTCCAGGTCCCTGCCGCCGGTGAGGGTCTGGAACAGGCCGCCGCTGCTGCCCAGCTGCTCCTGCAGGGCCTCGGCATACTCGGTCAGCGGCGGCGTGCCCGCCTTCACGGTGAAGTAGTACGCCTTGGAATCCATGTCCACCTGATCCACATAGCCGGCGATCACCCAGGCCTTGAACTTGCTGTAGTCCACCTCCTGGGTGCTGGCGCTGCGCAGGGAACTGGAGCAGGTGTTCAGCAGCAGCACCAGCAGGATGGCCCACAGCACGATGGAGAGAAAGCTGAGGGCCGGGCGCTTTTTGTTGTCGTTGCCGCCGTTCTGATGTTTATCGTTTTTTTTGTTTGGCTTGTTGGGTCCGTCCATATGATCTTCCTCCAAAATGCGCACAGAGTGCGGTAAACTCCAGTTTAGTGCAATCAGTATACCATAGCGCCGGTGCAAAAACAAGAAATGTTCATGTCGGCACTGTTAATTTTCTGTGACAGGATGGGGCTGGCTTTCGTGTTTTTCCCTCTTTTCCCCCGGGCAAAAACATGATATGATACTATCTACTTGACAGACCTCTTTGAACGAAGGAGCTGACCGATATGCGGGAAGAAAACAGACGGACCAGACGGCCGGAGGAGGCCGAGGCCGACGGCCTCATCGAGGGGCGCAACGCCGTGATCGAGGCCCTGCGCTCCGGCGCGGCCATTGACAAGGTCCTTATCGCCAAGGGCGAGACCGACTCCACCCTGGCCCACATCGCCGCCGCCGCCCGGGACAGGGGCGTGGTGGTGGCCGAGTGCGACCGCCGCAAGCTGGACGGCATGAGCCGCACCAAGAGCCACCAGGGGGTCATCGCCGTGGCCGCCGTGCGGGAGTACGCCAGCGTGGACGACATTCTGGCGGCGGCCGCCGCCAAGGGGGAGCCCCCGCTCATCGTGGTGTGCGACGAGCTGTCCGACCCCCACAACCTGGGCGCGGTGATCCGCACCGCCGAGTGCGCCGGGGCCCACGGGGTCATCATCCCCAAGCGGCGCTCCGCGGGGCTCACCGCCATCGTGGGCAAGACCTCCGCCGGGGCCGTGAGCTATCTCCCCGTGGCCCGGGTGCCCAACCTTACCGCCCTGCTGAAGGAGCTAAAGGAGCAGGGCCTGTGGGTCTTCGGCACCGCCGCGGAGGGGGCCACCCCCCTCTACGACGCGGACCTGAAGGGCCCCGCCGTCATCGTCATCGGCAGCGAGGGGGACGGCATGGGCCGCCTGGTGCGGGAGCAGTGCGACTTCCTCCTGTCCATCCCCATGAAGGGGCAGGTCAACTCTCTCAACGCCTCAGCCGCCGCCGCCATCGTCCTGTACGAGGCGGTGCGCCAGCGCCTGTAACGCCCCATGGCAGAGCGTAAGGACGAAAAGCAGGCCGGGCGGGAGTACACCGTGGACGAGATCCTGGCGGAGTACGGCTCCTCCCGGGTGGTGGAGTTCCCCGAGGGGGAGAAAAAGCCCCCGGCGGCGGACAAGCCCTCTGCCCCGGACAGGCCCCGGCGGGAGGAGCCCCGGGAGCCCCAGCCGGTGGACGAGATCGTCCCTCCCACGGTGGGGCGGAAGCTGGCGGCCCGGCTGTCCACCCTGCGCCGCCGGGCGGACCACTATGCCGACCACATGTACGACCAGGCGGAGCCCGACGAGGAGACCAGGCTGGCGGAGAAGTACATCCCCGGCGTGGACCGGGAGGAGGCCCCCGGGGAGGAGCGGCCCAGGCGCCGCCCTCTGCGCCGCCCGGCCAAGTCGCCGCCGGACACCCCTCCCGCCGACCTGGCCGCCCGGTGGCAGAAGGGCCTGAAGGCCCGCCGCCGTCGGGTGGGCTTTGCCTTTGCGGTCTCCGTTCTGGCGGCGGTCTGCTCGCTGGACCTGCCCATGTACCTCTCCCTGGACCTGCCGGCGGGGCTGGACTTCTATCAATTGCAGTGCTGGGTGCTCACCGCCCTGCTGGCGGCGGCGGGGGCCCTGTGCTGGGACGTGCTGGCCGCTGGGGCCAAGGGCCTTGGGACCCTCCGGCCCGGGGCGGAGACTTTGATGACCCTGGCCTGGGCCTTTACCCTGGCGGACGGCCTCACTGCCGGACATTTGGAGGCCCGGCTGGGCTGCCTGCCCTGCGCCGCGGTGACCGCCTTCGGCCTGACCTTCCACCTGTGGGGCCTTCAGGACCGGCGGCGGGCGGACCGGATCTCCGCCAAGACCGCCGCCCAGGCGCGCACCCCCTATGTGGTCACGCTGGATGAGAACAAGTGGAGCGGCCGGCCCGCCTACACGAAGTGGTCGGGCACGCCGGTGGGCCTGGGCAGCCAGCTGCAGAGCGACGACGCCGGCACCGCCGTCTACCGGGCGGCCGCCCCCCTGCTCCTGCTGGGGGCGCTGCTGTGCGCAGTGATGGCCTCCGTGGGTCAGGGGGCCGGGGGGCGCTTTTTGTGGGCGGCGTCGGTGTGCTTCACCGCCGTGTCCCCCTGGTCGGCCCTGCTGGCCTGGGGCAGGCCCTGGCGGAAGCTGGCCCTCCGCCTGAGCAAGGTGGGGGCCGCCCTGGCGGGCTGGACCGGCGCGTCCCGCTGCCGCCCGGGGGGCATCGTGGTCACCGACGGCGACCTGTTCCCCCCCGGCTCGGTCCGGGTGTCCCAGGTGCGGGTGTTCGGCGGCGTGTCCACGGAGAAGGCCGTCGCCTACACCGCCACCCTCCTGCGGGTGATGAACTGCGGCCTCACCCGGCCCCTTCACGACCTGCTGCGCACCCAGGGGGCCATCTACCGGGAGGTCTCCGGCGTGCGGCCCAACGAGGGCGGCATGTCCGGCATCATCCGCAATCAGGAGGTGCTGGTGGGCACCGCCTCCTTCATGCACCTGATGAAGGTGCCCATGCCCCAGGGGCTCAACGTGAAAAACGCGCTGTTCTGCTCCATCGGCGGGGAGCTGGCGGGGATGTTTTTGCTGGACTACGCCCTGAACGGCGAGGTGAACCCCTCCCTCTCCGCCCTGCTGGGGGCGGAGGTGAAGCCCATCCTGGCCACCCGGGACTTCAATCTCATTCCCGCCCTGCTGGAGAAAAAGTTCCGCCTGCCGGTGGACCGGATGGAGTTCCCCCCGGTGGAGCGGCGGCTGGAGCTGTCCTCCGCCGATCAGGAGCACGACGAGACGCCGGTGGCCCTCCTCTGCCGGGAGGGGCTCACCGCCTTTTCCGACGCGGTGGTGGGCGGCCGGCGGCTGCGCTCCGCCGTGCGGCGCAGTCTGGTGTTCGCCCTGCTGGGGGCGGTGATCGGCCTGGCCCTCACCTTCTACCTGGCGGCCAAGGGGGCCTATACCACCCTGACCCCGGTGATGTTCCTCATCTTCATGGCCCTGTGGCTGGTGCCGGAGCTGCTGCTGGCCGGCTGGGTGGACCGATATTGACAAAAAGTGCCCTGCCGCTCCGGCAGGACACAA
>CAVJBM010000213.1:0-4466 GCA_963647775.1 Anaerovibrio sp. | reverse complement strand
CCCCCTGGATGTAGGCGGACATCTCGTCCGGCCGCAGGCCCAGGGCGGCGGCCAGCTCCCCGTGGAGCACATCCTGGGCCCGCTTCATGTACCGCTGGTCGGTCTGGCCCAGCTTGCGCCCGGCGCTCTCCTTGCGGCGGATGCCCTTGATCAGGCGGATGTACGCCTCGCAGTCGTGGGCCTGGAAAAACGCCTCGTACTGCTGGCGGAGGGCGGTGATGCTGTGGCTCTCGCACACCTGCTCCTCGATCTCCGGGATGCGGGCGATGAGGGCGTCTGCCTCCGCCCGGGAGATCACCGGGCGCATGAATGCGGTGGTATCCACCGGCGCGTAAATGGTCTCCGTGCCGTAGAGGGGCCGCAGCTTGTAGTACTTCCGGCCCCGTTCCTCCCGGGAAAAGTTCGGGGTGCAGATCTCTGTCACCACGCATACGCCGCTACTGCCGTATATGATCTTATCTCCCACCGCGTACATGTTCTCTCGCCCTCCGTTTCTCTCTTTTTCTCTTACATAATATATAATATCACAAGATCCGCAAAAAAGTAAGAGAAAATTTTCACTTTTCCCGGGACATGTCATCCGCCGCTTTACTTTTTCCGCCGGATGGAGTAAAATAGAGGGAAATTTCCGCCGGTCCGCCGGCGCTGACGAGGTGATACGATGCAGCTAAAGACCATGCAGCTGGGCATGATCGGCACCAACTGCTACATTTTCTGGGACGAGAACACCCACAAGTGCGCCGTGGTGGACCCGGGGGACGACGGGGCCCAGGTGGCCGCCTTTATCCGGGGCCAGGGGCTGGACCCGGTGGGCATCCTGCTGACCCACAGCCACTTTGACCACATCCTGGGCGTGCCCGGGCTGCGGGCCGTCTGGCCGGAGCTGCCCCTGTGGTGCCACCCCGCCGACGTGAACGAGGCGCAGAAGACCGTCTCCCTCTTCGGCAGCACCTTCCCGGCGGTGAGCGCCTTCGGCGGCATCCGGTACTACCGGGAGGGGGACGTGGTCCCCGTGGGCCCCATCTCCGTGGAGGTGGTAGAGACCCCCGGCCACACCCCCGGCTCCGTCACCCTGAAGCTGCCGGCGGAGCACGTCCTCTTCACCGGGGACACCCTGTTCCGCTCCTCCATCGGCCGCACCGACCTGGAGGGGGGCGACTTCACCCAGATCATGCACTCCCTGAAGAAGCTGGCGGACCTGCCCGGGGACTGGCAGGTCTATCCCGGCCACGAGGGGGCCACCACGCTGGAGCAGGAGCGGCGCTGGAACGACTACCTCATTCAGGCCATGGGGCTGTAACATGAAGCTCTATCTGCGGGGTCATGACTTCCGCTACGCTGCGGAGCAGACCATGATGACCCTTTTCCCCGGCCAGCGGCCCAGCTACCCTGACGGCGAGCCCGACGGATCGGGGCCAGCGGCTCTGCTGGTCCTCAGCGAGGAGGGCGGGACCCTTGCCGCGTCAGCCACCCTGTGGTGGGAGGGGGGCGTGTTCACCGGGGAGCGGCGGGAGGCCGGCCCGGGGGACGACAAGACCCGCCAACGGCTGATGCGGCTGGCCTTTTACGATGCCGGCGTGTCCGCGCTGGGGCACGAGCCCCCGTGGGGCTCCCTCACCGGGGTGCGGCCGGTGAAGCTGCCAACCCGCTGGATGTGGGAGGGAGCGTCCCCTGCCGAGGCGGAGCGCCGGCTGACGGAGCTCTACCGGGTGTCCCCCGGCCGGGCGGCGCTGGCCATGGAGTGCGCGCAGGCCGCTCTGACGGTAAAGCGCCGGCTGGAGCCGGGTACGGCGGCCCTCTATGTGGGCATCCCCTTCTGCCCCACCCGGTGCGCCTATTGCTCCTTCATCTCCGCGGACGTGAAGGGCGCGCTGGCGCTGGTGGAGCCCTATGTGGACGCCCTCTGCCGGGAGATCGCCGCGGCGGGCCGGGAGCTGGCCGGGCGGGGGCTGGGCGTGTCCTCCTTCTACATGGGGGGCGGCACCCCCACCACCCTGTCGGCGGCCCAGCTGGACCGGGTGCTCTCCGCCCTGGAGCGGGAGGTGCCCATGGCCGCCTGCCGGGAGTGGACGGTGGAGGCCGGCCGGCCGGACACCATCGACGGGGACAAGCTGGCCGTTCTGCGTGCCCACGGCGTGGGCCGCATCTCCGTGAACCCCCAGACCATGGAGGACTCCGTCCTCCGGGCCATGGGCCGGGCCCACACGGCGGAGCAGATCCGGCAGGCCATGGCCCTGGCGGAGGAGCACTTCGGCGGGCTGGTGAACATGGACCTCATCGCCGGGCTGCCCACGGACACGGCGGAGGGCTTCGGCCGCACGGTGGCGGAGGTGCTGGCCATGGGCCCGGCCAACATCACCGTCCACACCCTGGCGCTGAAGAAGGGCGCCCGCCTGATGGAACAGCCCGAGCGCCTCTGCACCGACGGGGCGGTGGCGGACATGCTGGCCCTGGCGGAGGAGGCCCTGCGGGCCGCGGGCTACCGGCCCTACTACCTCTACCGGCAGAAGTACGTCGCCGGCTCCTTCGAGAACGTGGGCTGGTGCCTGCCGGGGACGGAGTGCGAGTACAACGTCGTCATGATGGAAGAACTCCAATCGGTGCTCTCCCTGGGGGCCGGGGGGGTCACCAAGCTGATCGACCCCGCCACGGGCTATATCACCCGCCTGACCAACCCCAAGTACCCCAAGGAGTACCTGGACAGCGGCGAAAAGATCGCCGCCGACAAGGCCAGGGCCGCCGCGTGGATCGCGGAGCACAGATAAAAAAGGCCCTTGAGCGGGCCTTTTTCGTAAAAACATCCCCCTTCCCGGCGGAAGGGGGATGTTTTTGTCATCTCTGATACTCGAACTCCAGGTTGTACAGGCAGACGTTGTCGCCGTCCTGCACGCCGGCCTCCTCCATCTGCTGGAACACGCCGGCCTCCCGCAGCTTCTTGTCGAACCAGTTGCGGCTCTCGTAATCGCTGAAGTTGACGTTGGCCATCAGCTGGCGCAGCCACGGGCCGTCCACCAGCCAGGTGCCGTCCTCGTCCTGGGCGATCTCCAGCGGGGCGGAGGTATCGATCTCCGGGGGGCGCTCCACATAGGTGGGCTCGTACACGGTGATGGGGGGCAACTCCTCCAGCTCCCGGGCGGCGGCGTACATCAGCTCCCGGGTGCCCTGATGGGCGGCGGCGGAGATCTCGTACAGGGGGCAGCCCTTGTCCTCCACGTGGTCCCGCAGGGCCTGGAGCAGGGAGGGGTCCTCCATGATGTCCACCTTGTTGGCCGCCACGATCATCCGGCGGCTTGCCAGCTCCGGGGACCACTGGGCCAGTTCGGCGCAGATGGCGTCAAAATCCGCCACCGGGTCCCGGCCCTCGCTGCCGGACACGTCCACCACGTGGATGAGCAGGCGGCAGCGGTCGATGTGCCGCAGGAAGTCGTGGCCCAGGCCGGCACCCTCCGCGGCGCCCTCGATGATGCCGGGGATGTCCGCCAGCACGAAGGAGCGGCCGTCCTCCATGGGCACCACGCCCAGATTGGGGAACAGGGTGGTGAAGTGGTAGTTGGCGATCTTGGGCTGGGCCCGGGTGACCACGGACAGCAGCGTGGACTTGCCCACGTTGGGGAAGCCCACCAGCCCCACGTCGGCCAGCAGCTTCAGCTCCAGCACCACCTCGCGGCTCTGCCCCGGGAGGCCGGCCTTGGCGAAGTGGGGCACCTGCCGGGTGGGGGTGGCGAAGTGCTGGTTGCCCCAGCCGCCCTTGCCGCCCTTGGCCAGCACGAAGTCCTCGTCCCCGGACATGTCGCAGATGATCTCCCTGGTCTCGGCGTCCCGCACCACGGTGCCCCGGGGCACCCGGATGATCAGGTCTGCCCCGTCCTTGCCGGAGCAGCGCTTGCCGCCGCCGTCCATGCCGGTCTCGGCGGCGTACTTGCGTTTGTAGCGGAAGTCCATCAGGGTGGACATGTGGCTGTCCACCCGCAGGATCACATTGCCGCCCCGGCCGCCGTCGCCGCCGTCGGGGCCGCCGGCGGCGATATACTTTTCGCGGTGGAAGGCCACCGCGCCGTTGCCGCCGCTGCCCGCCTTCACAGTGATGCGGGCGGTGTCGATAAACTGGTTGGCCATAAGGTTACCTCCTGTCAAAGGGACCCGGCGCAGCCGGGACGGCGCAGATGCGCCGCAAATTCGGAACGAACTCCTCTCTGGTGAAAAAACGCTCCGGACACAGTGTGCCCGGAGCGTTTGCGGTCAAATCACGCTCTGCCGCTCACGACGGCTCAAACGTTTTCTGTTACTGAGCGATCTCGTACACGGAGACCTTCTTGCGGTCCTTGCCCATGCGCTCGAACTTGACGGTGCCGTCCACCTTGGCGAACAGGGTGTCGTCGCTGCCCAGGCCCACGTTGGTGCCGGGATGGATGTGGGTGCCGCGCTGACGGACCAGCACGTTGCCGGCCAGCACGAACTGCCCGTCG
>CAVJBM010000212.1:0-2438 GCA_963647775.1 Anaerovibrio sp. | reverse complement strand
TGCCTTCCTGGAGAAGCGGAAAGAAAAGCATTTCCAAAATAAATAAGGTGCCCTAAAGAGCGAAAACTCCCGCATCCCTCCGGTCAGGCGCTCTGCCGGACGTTGTACCGGCTGAAATTCGGTCGGCACGAAGCGGAGGCGGAGGCGACGCAGAGACAATGCGTCTTACCTCGGCGCCGGTCACAGAATGTCCGCACCGAAGGGCATTGGCCCGGGGGTCCATAGGGGCACAGCCCCTATGCGCGCTTTTCTTTTGCCACTTCTTTTCCCGCGCGGGAAAAGAAATGGCGCGTCCCCATTTGACTTAAACGCAAGCACATAACCTTTACATAATATCAAGGAGGAACAAACTATGAAGAAGATCGTAGTGATCGGCGGGGGCACCATGGGCCTGGACATCGCCCAGGTGTTCGCCCGCAACGGGTACGACGTGGTGGTCCGGGACATCAAGGACGAGATCATCCAGGCGTCCGAGGCCCGTCTGAACAAGGGCCTGGACAAGCTGGTGAGCAAGGGCAAGCTGGACGAGGCCGGCAAGAAGGCCATCACCGACAAGATGACCTTCACCACCGACCTGAACCTGGCCGCCGACGCCGATCTGGTGGTCGAGGCCGCCATCGAGAACCTGGAGATCAAGAAGAGCATCTTCGCGGACCTGGACAAGATCTGCAAGCCCGAGACCATCCTGGCCTCCAACACCTCTTCCATCTCCATCACCGCCATCGCCGCGGCCACCAAGCGCCCGGACAAGTTCATCGGTATGCACTTCTTCAACCCCGCCACCGTCATGAAGCTGGTGGAGGTCATCCGGGGCGCTCACACCTCCGACGAGACCTACAAGACCATCGCGGACCTGTCCGCGGCCATCGGCAAGGAGCCCGTTGAGGTGAACGAGGCCCCCGGCTTCGTGGTGAACAAGATCCTGGTGCCCATGATCAATGAGGCCGCCGACCTGCTGTACACCGGCGTGGCCTCCGCCGAGGGCATCGACAACGCCATGAAGCTGGGCGCCAACCACCCCATGGGCCCCCTGGCTCTGGGCGATCTCATCGGCCTGGACGTCTGCCTGGCTATCATGGACACCCTGTACAACGAGACCCACGATCCCAAGTACCGCGCCTCCCTGCTGCTGCGCAAGATGGTCCGCGCCGGCAAGCTGGGCCGTAAAACTGGCGAGGGCTTCTTTAGCTACGCCAAATAAGTAAGGAGGAATCTGTTAAATGGACTTCAAGCTGAACCGGGAGCAGCAGATGCTCCAGAAGCTCTTCCGCGATTTCGCGGAGAACGAGGTGAAGCCCCTGGCCGCTCAGGTGGATGAGGAGGAGATGTTCCCTGCCGAGACCGTGAAGAAGATGGCCAAGCTGGGTATGCTGGGCATTTACTTCCCCAAGGAGTACGGCGGGGCCGGCGCTGACGTGCTGAGCTACGTCCTGGCCATCGAGGAGCTGGCCAAGGTCTGCGGCACCACCGCCGTCATCCTGTCCGGCCACACCTCTCTGTGCTGCGCCCCCATCTATGAGAACGGTACCCCCGAGCAGAAGGCCAAGTACCTGCCCAAGCTGTGCTCCGGCGAGTGGCTGGGCGCCTTCGGCCTGACCGAGCCCGGCGCCGGCACTGACGCTCAGGGCCAGCAGACCGTGGCCGTCAAGGACGAGAACGGCAACTGGGTGCTGAACGGCTCCAAGATCTTCATTACCAACGCCGGCTATGCCAACGTGTTCATCATCATCGCCGTCACCGGAACCGTGGTGGACAAGAAGGGCCGCAAGAGCAAGGAAATCTCCGCTTTCATCGTGGAGCGCACCGACCCCGGCTTCTCCGTGGGCAAGCACGAGAAGAAGATGGGCATCCGCGGCTCCTCCACCTGCGAGCTGATCATGGAGAACTGCGTCATCCCCGGCGACCGTCTGCTGGGCAAGCAGGGCAAGGGCTTTGCCATCGCCATGAAGACTCTGGACGGCGGCCGTATCGGCATCGCCGCTCAGGCTCTGGGCATCGGCGAGGGCGCCGTGCAGGAGGCCGTCAACTACACCAAGGAGCGCGTCCAGTTCGGTAAGCGCATCAGCCAGTTCCAGAACACCCAGTTCCAGCTGGCCGATATGCACACCCGGATGGAGGCCGCCAAGTATCTGGTTTACTCCGCTGCCTGCAAGAAGCAGGCCGGCGAGCCCTACTCCGCCGACGCCGCCATGGCCAAGCTCTTCGCGGCCGAGGCCGCCAGCGACGTCACCCGCCGCGCCGTGCAGCTGTTCGGCGGCTATGGCTACACCCGTGACTATCCCGTTGAGCGCATGATGCGCGACGCCAAGATCACCGAGATCTACGAGGGTACCTCCGAGGTCCAGCGTATGGTCATCTCCGGCGCGCTGGGCGTGAAGTGATAAAGGAGGCAGAAAGCAAATGAAGATCATTGTGTGTGTGAAGCAGGTGCCGGACAC
>CAVJBM010000211.1:0-3327 GCA_963647775.1 Anaerovibrio sp. | reverse complement strand
GAATACGGGGGATAAGGTCACTGGTACTGTAGTCGCCATCACGCCGACTGAAGTTCAGGTCGAACTGGGCATCAAGTACCCTGGCTACATCGCGCTGGATGAACTGAGCGACGATCCCAGCGTCAAGGTTGAGGACATCTGCAAGGTGGGCGACGAGATCGAGTGCTATGTCATGCTGGTCAGCGACCGCGACTGTCTGGTCAAGCTGTCCAAGAAGCGTCTGGACGCCGCCAAAAACTGGGAGACCATCGAGAACGCCGTGGAGGGCAAGGATGTCCTGGAGGGCGTGATCACCGAGGAGAACAAGGGCGGCCTGGTGGCCAGCGTCAAGGGCGTGCGGGTGTTCATCCCCGCCTCCCAGTCCGGCCAGCCCCGCGGCGCCGACCTGTCCAGCATGATCAAGGAGCGCGTCAAGCTGCGCATCACCGAGGTCAACCGTGCCCGCCGCCGCGTGGTGGGCTCCATCCGCGCCGTGGCCGCCGAGGCCCGTGCCGCCGCCTCCGCCGAGTTGTGGCAGAACATCGAGGTGGGCAAGCACTACAAGGGCGTGGTCAAGAGCCTGACCTCCTACGGCGCTTTCGTGGACATCGGCGGCGTGGACGGCATGGTCCACATCTCTGAACTGTCCTGGTCCCGCATCAAGAACCCCGCCGAGGTGGTCTCCGTGGGCGATGAGGTGGACGTGTACGTCATCTCCTTCGACCCCGAGAAGAAGAAGATCTCCCTGGGCATGAAGGATCACTCCCAGGAGCCCTGGGCCGTGTTCACCGCCAAGTACGCCGTGGGCGACGTGGCCCCCGTGCGCATCGTCAAGCTGATGACCTTCGGCGCCTTTGCCGAGATCGTCCCCGGCGTTGACGGCCTGATCCACATCTCCCAGATCGCCGATCACCGCATCGACAAGCCCGGCGACGTTCTCTCCGAGGGCCAGATCGTGGACGCCAAGATCATCGCCATCGACGAGGAGAACAAGAAGGTCTCTCTGTCCATCCGTGCCCTGCTGGATGACGCCGCTCCCGCGGAGGAGACCGAGGATGAGGCTCCCGTCGAGGAGTAAGCTGAAAATCAAAAAAGCTGCCGCCTGCGCGGCAGCTTTTTTGCTGAACGGGAGGTGAGTCCCATGGGACCTGACGTGGTCCTGTCGCCCTGCGCCGACTACGCGCCGGAGACGGTGGGCCCCGCGCTGGACCGGGCGCTGGCGCCCCTGGGCGGCCTGAACTGGGTGAAGCCCGGTATGCGCATCGCCCTGAAGGCCAACCTGGTCAGCTTCCTGAAGCCGGAGCGGGCGGCCACCACCCACCCGGCGGTGCTGTGTGCCCTGACGGAGCGGCTCGCCGCCCTGGGGGCGGAGGTGGTGGTGGGGGACAGCTCCGGCGGGCTGTACACCGCCGCCTATGTCAGCCGGGTCTACGCCGCCGCCGGCATGAGGGCGGTGGAGCAGTGCGGCGGCCGCCTGAACCGGAACTTTGAGGAGCGGGAGGTCCATTACCCGGAGGGCCGGGTGTGCCGTGACTTCCGCTATACCGCCTGGCTGGACGGGGCGGATGCCGTCATCAACGTCTGCAAGCTCAAGACCCACGGCATGATGGCCATGTCCTGCGGCGCGAAAAATCTGTTCGGCGTCATCCCCGGCACGGTGAAGCCGGAATATCACTTCCGCTACCCGGACCCCCGGGATTTTGCCCGGATGATCGTGGATCTGGACGAGTATTTCAAGCCCCGGCTCACCATCGTGGATGCGGTGGAGTGCATGGAGGGCAACGGCCCCACCGGCGGCACGCCCCGGCACATGGGCCTGCTGGCGGCGGGGGAGAGCCCCCACCGGGTGGATCTGGCCTGCGCCGCCCTCATCGGACTGGAGCGGGCTGAGGTCCCCACCCTGGAGGCCGCGCTGGAGCGCGGGCTCATCCCGGAGACCGTGGACGGGCTGAATATCTCTGGCAGGCTGGAGGACTTTACACTGCCTGATTTCAAGCGGATCGTCACCGGGAACAGCCATCTCTTCCGCGGCGACGGCAAGCATCTGGGCAGCCGGCTCACCGGCGCGCTGCTGGACAGGCTGCTCTCCCAGCGTCCGGCGGTGGAGCGCCGCCTGTGCGTGGGCTGCGGACAGTGCCGGGACATCTGCCCCGGCAAGGCCATCACCATGCGGGGCGGCCTGCCCGTCATCGACCGCGGCAAATGCATCCGCTGCTTCTGCTGTCAGGAGTTCTGCCCCAAAAGCGCCATGAAGGTCAGGCGGACGGCCGTAGCCCGGGCGCTGGACCATTAAAAATGTATGAGGTGAATCAGAATGGACGTTCGGAACATTCTCGCAAAGGTCGACCACACCCTGCTTCAGCAGGGCGCCACCCGGGCGGAGATCAGGCAGATCTGCGACGACGCCGTGACCTACGGCTGCGCCAGCGTCTGCATTCCTGCCAGCTACGTGAAGCAGGCGGCGGAATATCTGGGGGACAAGATGCCCGTATGCACGGTCATCGGCTTCCCCAACGGCTACTCCACCACCGCCGTCAAGGTCTTTGAGACCAAGGATGCCATCGCCAACGGCGCCAGGGAGATCGACATGGTCATCAACATCGGCTGGGTGAAGGACCGCCGCTGGGACGACCTGCTGGCCGAGATCAAGGCCGTGAAGGCCGTCTGCGGCAGCCTGGTGCTGAAGGTCATCATCGAGACCTGCCTGCTCACCGACCCGGAGAAGGTGGAGCTGTGCCGCATCGTGTCCGAGAGCGGCGCGGACTACATCAAGACCTCCACCGGCTTCTCCACCGCCGGCGCCACCCGGGAGGACGTGGCCCTGTTCAAGGCCCATGTGGCCCCCCATGTGAAGATCAAGGCCGCCGGCGGCATCTCCAGCCTGCAGGATGCGGAGGACTTCATCGCCCTGGGGGCCGACCGGCTGGGCACCAGCCGCATTGTAAAATTGGTCAAAACGCAGAATTTGTGAGAAACGTGAAATCTTTGCGAATATAACTTGTTTTTTCCTGGCGGACAATCTATAATGTCGTTTGGAACTGCGGGCAGCTTGCCCATAAAAATAAGCCCCTGTTCAAATCATGAAAGAAAGGATGTTTTTCCCATGAAAAAGTTTGCCGCTCTGATGCTGGCTCTGCTGATGGTCTTCTCTCTTGTGGCCTGCAGCAGCAACAAGCCCAGCGAGAGCACCAATCCCTCTCCGTCTGTGAATCCTTCCGAGTCTGTCGAGCCCACTGGCGAGCCCAGCAATGAGCCCGCCGCCAGCGACTACAAGGTCGCTATGATCACCGACTACGGCGACATCACCGACCAGTCCTTCAACCAGACCACCTACGAGGCCTGCAAGGC
>CAVJBM010000210.1:0-15389 GCA_963647775.1 Anaerovibrio sp. | reverse complement strand
CCACCGGCTCCGGCTCCGGCATCCAGGCCGTCAGCGAGGGCCGCTGCGACATCGGCCTCTCCAGCCGGGCCCTGAAGGACGCGGAAAAGGAGTCCGGCCTGAAGGAGACCATCCTGGCCTATGACGGCATCGCCGTCATCGTCAGCCCGGAGAACCCCGTGTCCGACCTGACTCTGGAGCAGATCGCCGCCATCTACACCGGCGAGATCACCAACTGGAAGGACGTGGGCGGCAACGACGCCCCGATCGTCCTCATCGGCCGCGAGGCCGGCTCCGGCACCCGGGACGGCTTTGAGACCATCACCGGCACCACCGATGCCTGCCAGTACCGGCAGGAGCTCACCTCCACCGGCGACGTGATCACCACCGTGTCCCAGAACCCCGACGCCATCGGCTACGCCTCCCTGGCCTCCGTCAAGGACAGCGTCAAGGCCCTGAAGGTGGGCGGCGTCACTCCCAGCGAGGCCAGCGTAAAGGACGGCAGCTACGTGATCCAGCGTCCCTTCGTGCTGGTGACCAAGGAGGGCGTGAAGCTCTCCGATGCGGCCCAGAAGTTCTTCGACTACATCACCTCCGCCGCGGCTGCGGATGTCATCACCCAGGCCGGCGCGGTGAGCGCCAACTGAGCAGAATAACCGGAGCGAGGCGGCCGCCCTGCGGCCGCCCTGTCCCGTATGCGGAGGAAACACTATGGACCAAAAAACTCACGACCCCGGCAAGGCCAGATACAACCGCACCTTTGAGGGGATCATCCACGGCTTCTTTCTCATCCTCGGCCTGGTGACCGTCGGCTGCGTGCTGCTGATCTCGGTCTACCTCATCGTCTCCGGCATCCCCGCCATCCGGGAGATCGGCCTGATCAAGTTCCTGTTCGGCAGGGTGTGGGATTCCACCAACTCCACCACCGGCGCCCAGTACGGCATCCTGCCCTTTATCCTCACCAGCGTGTACGGCACCGCCGGGGCCATCCTGCTGGGGGTGCCTGTGGGCTTCCTGACGGCGGTGTTCCTGGCCAAGGCCGCCCCGCCCAAGGTGCGGGCGGTGATGGAGTCCGCCGTGAGCCTGCTGGCGGGCATCCCCTCCGTGGTGTACGGCCTGGTGGGTATGCTGGTGCTGGTGCCCGGCATCCGCAAGGTCTTTCACGTGCCCGACGGGGCCAGCCTGCTGGCCGCCATCCTGGTGCTGGCGGTGATGGTGCTGCCCTCGGTCATCAAGGTATCCATGACCGCGCTGGAGGCCGTGCCCAAGGAATATGAGGACGCCTCCCTGGCCCTGGGGGCCACCCCGGAGGAGACCTGGTTCAAGGTATCCGTCCCCGCGGCCAAGAGCGGCATCGCCACCGCCGTGGTGCTGGGGGTGGGCCGGGCCATCGGCGAGGCCATGGCCGTCATGATGGTGTCCGGCAACGCCGCCAACATGCCCTCCCTGTTCGAGAGCGTCCGCTTCCTCACCACCGCCGTGGCCAGCGAGATGAGCTATTCCAGCGGCCTGCAGCAGCAGGCGCTGTTCTCCATCGCGCTGGTGCTGTTCCTGTTCATCCTGCTCATCAACGCCGCGCTGAATTTCTTCCTGAAACGGAACAAGGGGGGCAAGTGACCATGAAAAAGCAGACCCTATCCCCCCGGCGGCGGGCCTGGATCGGCCTGATGCGGGCCCTGATGCTCCTGGCCGCCGGCCTCACCGCCGCATTGACGGTCTTTCTCATCGTCTATGTCCTGGCCAAGGGCATCCCCAACCTCAGCTGGGAGTTGCTCTCCACCGCCCCCAGCTACCTCTCCGGCCGCATCGGCATCCTGCCGGACATCCTGAACACCCTCTATGTGGTGCTGGCCACCCTGGTCGTCGTCCTGCCCCTGGGGGTGGGGGCCGCCATCTATCTGACGGAGTACGCCCAGAACAAAAAGCTGGTGGCCGTCATCGAGTACGCGGCGGAGACCCTCTCGGGCATCCCCTCCATCATCTACGGCCTGGCGGGCATGATCATCTTCTGCAAAAACGGCACCTCCCTCATGGCCGGCGCCCTGACCCTGGCCATCATGACCCTGCCCACCATCCTGCGCACCACCCAGGAGAGCCTCAAGACCGTGCCCCAGAGCTACCGGGAGGGCGCCTTCGGCCTGGGGGCCGGCCGGTGGCGGGTCATCCGCACGGTGGTGCTCCCCGGCTGCGTGGACGGTATCGTCACCGGCTGCATCCTGGCGGTGGGCCGTGTGCTGGGGGAGTCCGCCGCCCTGCTGTTCACCGCCGGCTTCGCCCACGCCCTCAACAACCTGTGGGACGGCCTGCACAGCGCCGGCGCCACCCTCACCGTGGCCCTGTACGTCTACGCCAAGGAGCAGGGCGAGTTCGGCGTGGCCTTCGCCATCGCGGCGGTGCTCATGCTCCTGACCCTGCTCATCAATCTGGCCGCCGCCCTGGCCGGCCGGTATTTCAGAAAGAGGAAAAGCCTATGAGCGACATCATCACCGTTAAGGATATGTGCCTCTGGTACGGCAGCCAGCAGGCCCTGAAGGACGTGACCATCGACTTCCCGGAGCGGAGCATCACCGCCCTCATCGGCCCCTCCGGCTGCGGCAAGTCCACCTTCCTCAAGACCCTGGACCGCATGAACGACCTGATCCCCGGGGTGAAGATCACCGGCGACATCCGCTACAAGGGGGAGGACATCTTCGCCCCCGACGTGGACGTGAACGCGCTGCGGCGGGAGGTGGGCATGGTGTTCCAGAAGCCCAACCCCTTCCCCATGAGCATCTACGACAACATCGCCTACGGCCCCCGCACCCACGGCATCCGCAACAAGGCCCGGCTGGACGAGCTGGTGGAGCGCTCCCTCCGGGGGGCGGCCATCTGGGACGAGGTGAAGGACCGCCTGAAAAAGAGCGCCCTGGGCCTCTCCGGCGGGCAGCAGCAGCGGCTGTGCATCGCCCGGGCCCTGGCGGTGGAGCCCCAGGTCCTGCTGATGGACGAGCCCACCTCCGCCCTGGACCCCATCTCCACCTCCAAGATCGAGGAGCTGGCTGCCCAGCTGAAGGAGCAGTACACCATCATCATCGTCACCCACAACATGCAGCAGGCCGTCCGCATCTCGGACCGCACGGCCTTCTTCCTGCTGGGAGAGCTGGTGGAGTGCGGCGACACGGAGCAGATCTTCTCCGACCCGGCGGATCAGCGGACGGAGGACTACATCACCGGGAGGTTTGGATAATGAGAAGCCGATTTGACGAACAGCTGGCCCAGCTGAACAACGAGCTCATCGAGATGGGCGCCCTGTGCGAGGAGATCATCGCCCTCACCTCCAAGGCCCTCACCGAGGGGGACCGGGCTCTGGCCAAAAAGGCCGCCCCCCTGGACGGGGAGATCGACCGGAAGGAGCGCACCATCGAGAATCTGTGCCTGAAGCTGCTGCTCCAGCAGCAGCCGGTGGCCAAGGACCTGCGGCAGATCTCCGCCGCCCTGAAGATGATCACCGACATGGAGCGCATCGGCGACCAGGCGGAGAACATCGCGGAGATCATCGCCTTTCTGGAGCCCACCGCCGCGGCGGGCGTCCCGCTCATGGCGGAGATGGCCCGCTCGGTCATCAAAATGGTGACAGAAAGTGTTGATGCCTACGTAAAACATGATATAATGTTAGCGGAAAAGGTCGTGGGCGACGACGACGTGGTGGACGACTACTTCAACAAGGTCAAGCAGTCCCTCATCCGGAAGATCGCCGCCGACCCCCAGGAGGGGGAGCGCGCCCTGGACCTGATGATCATTGCCAAATACTACGAACGGATCGGGGACCACGCCGTGAACATCGCGGAGTGGGTGATCTTCTCCGTCACCGGCGTACACAAGGAGGAATGACCCATGATCTGGTGCGTGGAGGATGACGCCAGCATCCGCGACATCGAGGTATACGCCCTGAACTCCGCCGGGCTGCCCGCCCGTGGCTTTGAGGACGGCGCCGCCTTCTGGGCCGCCTTGGAGGGCGAGCGCCCCGACCTGGCGGTGCTGGACGTGATGCTCCCCGGGGTGGACGGGCTGGAGCTGCTGCGGCGGATGCGCGCCTCCGACCGGCTGCGGGACATCCCCGTGGTCATGGCCACCGCCAAGGGGGAGGAGTACGACAAGATCCAGGGCCTGGACCTGGGGGCGGACTACTACCTGGCCAAGCCCTTCGGGGTGATGGAGTTCGTGTCCTGCGTGAAGGCGGTGCTCCGCCGCTGCGGGCCCAAGGACGGCGGCCTGCTCCGCCGGGGCTCCCTGACCCTGGACCCGGAGGGCCGCACCGTCACTGCCGATGGCACCCGGGTGGAGCTCACCTATAAGGAATTCGAGCTGCTGAAGCTGTTCCTCTCCCACCCCGGCACGGCCTTCACCCGGGAGCAGCTGTTCAGCCAGGTGTGGGGCATGGACTACTGCGGCGAGACCCGCACCGTGGACATGCACATCCGCACCCTGCGGCAGAAGCTGGGCCCCTGCGGCGACCTCATCGAGACCGTCCGCGGCGTGGGCTATCGATTGGGGGCGGGCGCATGACGTGGAAAATTTTCCGTTCCATCCTCCTGGTGGCGAGCTCGGTGCTGCTGGCCAGCCTGCTGGTGATCCTGGGGGTGCTGTACGATTACTTCGGCGGCGTCCGCACCGGACAGCTGGAGGACGAGCTGGACCTGGCCGCCGCCGCGGTGGAGACCGACGGCGCGGACTACCTGGCCCGTGTGACCTCTGACCGCTTCCGTCTCACCTGGATCGCCGCCGACGGCACCGTGCTCTATGACACCGCCGCCGACGCCGCCTCCATGGAAAATCACGCCGGCCGGGAGGAGGTCCAGCAGGCCCTGGCCACCGGCGTGGGCCAGAGCACCCACTACTCCTCCACCCTGCTGGAAAAGACCGCCTACTACGCCCGCCGCCTCAGCGACGGGACGGTGCTGCGCATCTCCTTCGCCTATGCCACGGTGGGACTGCTGCTGCTGGGGATGCTCCAGCCGGCCATCGTCATCCTCATGGCGGCCCTGATCCTGTCCGGCCTGCTGGCCTACCGCCTGTCCAAGCGCGTGGTGGAGCCGCTGAATCAGCTGGACCTGGACCACCCCCTGGAGAACGACACCTATGACGAGCTGGCCCCCCTGCTGGGCCGCATCGACCGGCAGCACAAGGAGATCGACCGGCAGCTTTCCGCCCTGCGGCGGAAGAACGACGAGTTCGACCAGGTCACTGCCTGCATGGCCGAGGGCCTGGTGCTGCTGGACAAAAACGGCACGGTGCTGAGCATCAACCCCGCCGCCCGGCAGCTGCTGGGGGCGGACGGCTCCGCCGTGGGGCAGAGTTTCCTCACCGTGGACCGCAGCCACGACATGAGCATGGCCGTCCAGGTCGCCCTGGCCGACGGCCACAGCGAGCTGCGGGCGGAGCGGAACGGCCGGGAGTATCAGTTCGACCTCAGCCGCATCCAGTCCGACGGGCAGACCCTGGGCTGCGTCATCCTCACCTTCGACGTCACCGAGCAGGAATTTGCCGAGCGCAGCCGCCGGGAGTTCACCGCCAACGTGTCCCACGAGCTGAAAACCCCCCTCCAGGGCATCATGGGCAGCGCCGAGCTCATCGAGGCCGGCATGGTGAAGCCGGAGGACATGCCCCGCTTCATCGGCCACATCCGGCAGGAGGCCGCCCGGCTGGTGAACCTCATCGAGGACATCATCCGCCTGTCCCAGCTGGACGAGGCCCGGGAGTTCCCCTGCGAGGATGTGGACCTGCTGGCCCTGGCCCAGGGGGTGGAGAACGACCTGGCCCCCGCCGCCGAGGCGAAGCACGTCGCCCTGTCCCTCTCCGGCGGCGGAGCGGCGCTCCACGGCGTGCGCCGGCTGCTGTACGAGATCGTCTACAACCTGTGCGACAACGCCATCAAGTACAACGTGGAGGGCGGGCAGGTGAACATCGACGTGACCGGCGACGGCAAGACCGCCGCCGTCACCGTGAAGGACACGGGCATCGGCATCCCGCCGGAGCACCAGGACCGGGTGTTCGAGCGGTTCTACCGGGTGGACAAAAGCCACTCCAAGGCCAGCGGCGGCACAGGGCTGGGTCTGTCCATCGTGAAGCATGCCGTCCAGTACCACCATGGGACCATCGCCCTGACCAGCGAGCCCGGCAAGGGCACGACCATCACCGCCGCCTTTCCCCTGCAATAAACATGAAAAGGCCGCAGAGCGGGCAAAAGCCCCTCTGCGGTCTCTTTTTGCTCTGGCATTTCTATGCCGCCTGTGGTAGAATGGAGAAAATCACAGACAAAGGAGGGAGCGGCCATGGCGGCAAGTCTGAGGGAGCTGGAGGCCCAGTGCCTGAACTGCCGGAAGTGTCCCCTGTCTGACACCCGGACCAATGTGGTATTCGGCGCGGGTCAGCCGGATGCGGAGGTCCTGTTCGTGGGGGAGGGCCCCGGCGAGAATGAGGACCTGCAGGGCGAGCCCTTCGTGGGCCGGGGCGGCCAGCTGCTGGACGACATGCTCTCCCTCATCGGCCTGTCCCGGCAGAAGAACTTCTACATCTGCAATATCGTCAAGTGCCGCCCGCCCCACAACCGGGACCCCCTGAATACCGAGCAGGACGCCTGCTTCCCCTGGCTGGAGCAGCAGCTGGCCCTGGTGCAGCCCAAGATCATCGTCTGCCTGGGCCGGGTGGCCGCCCAGCGGCTCATCAAGCCCGACTTCCGCATCACCCAGGAGCACGGCAAGTGGTTCACCCGGGGCGCGGCGGACATCACCGCCATCTACCATCCCGCCGCCCTCCTGCGAGACCCCACGAAAAAGCCGGACACCTTTGCGGACCTGCGGACCATCCGGTCCCGCATCCGGCAGGTGTGCACCCACACCTATCAAACAGAGAAAAGAGCGATGTCATGACTTCCCACGCATCCATCCGCCGGGCCCTGCGTCCGGCTCTGCTGCGGGCGGCCGCGCTGCTGTTCGGCGCGGCCTTTCTGCTGTCCGTCCCCGGGGTGGTCGGGCTGATCGACCCCGCCGTCCGCGCCGGCCTGCTGGGGCAGATCGCCGGGGGCGGCATCGCCCAGCGGTTCCTCCACGTGAATCTGCTGATGTACGCCCTGGTCCGGGTGCTGTTCCTGCTCTTCTCCGGGCTGACAGCGGCAGCCTTCTGGCTGGCCCTCAGCCGCCGGTACCGGGAGCGGGGCCTGGCCCTGTTCACCGGCACGGCCAGGGTCCTCCGGGCGGTCATCCGGGCCATCCCCTACCTCGCGCCCATCCCCTTCGTCATCTTTTTCGTCCGGGCGGTGATCTACTACGCCCGCAAGAATGAGCCCTTCACCATCTTCTCCATGGCCTTTTCCGAGCTGTTCATGCTGGTGCTGGCAGGAGGGATCCTGTGGTGGCTGTACCGCTTTCTGGACAACGCCGCCGACAGCGTGGCGCTGGTGCGCTACGTCTCCACCCTGGACCGGCCGGAGTTGTGGGTGGGCAGCCAGCTGACCTCCACCTCCCTCTTCGTGCTGGCGGGAGTGTGTATCGGTCTGGCCGCCGTCCGCCGGCAGGACGCTGTGGGTCTGGCCGCCTACCTCTGCGGCGGGGCGGCCCTGGCCCTGTCCGCGGTGTGGCTGTGCCTGTTCCGGCGGGACATCAGCGGCCTGCGCTGGGAGGGCCGCGGCTGAATCACTCCGGCTCATCCTCCAGCAGATTCATTACCGACACCTCGTAGGCCGTGCGCTCCTCCTCCCCCGCCGCCGTGACCTTGCGGTAGCGGCGGCTCTGCAGCCGCCCCTCCAGCCGCAGCCGGTCCCCCACGGCCAGGGAGCCGCACAGCGCCGCCAGGGAGCCCCAGGCGATGCAGGGCAGATAGTCCGCCCGGCCGTAGGGCCGGTTCACCGCCAGCAGCAGGTCGCAGATCTCCCGGCCCAGGGGGGTGCGCCGCCGCAGGGGCGGCTTGCACAGGGCCCCGGCCAGCACCAGCCGGTTCTCCCCCTCCCCCTCGCCGGCGGGGCCGGAGGACCGCACCAGCACCGTGATCACCAGCCGGGCGCCGGTGCCGCTGCGGTTGTTGTAGGACCGCACCTCCCCCTCCGCCCAGCGCCATGTCCCCGGCTGCCAGAGGGCCCGCTCCCCCCAGGGGAGCACCAGGTTCAGCACATCCTCCGCCCCGGACAGCCGGGGCACCCGGAAGGGGACGGTGGCGTAGTCCACGCCGTGGTTGTTGTGGGTCAGGGCCGGCTCCCCGGCCACCTGTCCCCGCAGGACGATCTTGTTTTCTCCCGTTTGTTCGGCCATTGGACATCACGCTCCGCAGTAAGATAAGGGCAGTCCCCCGCGGCGCTCTCCGCGGGGTGCTGCCTTAAGCTATGCAGCGGCTCCGGCAAGTATGACCATTGACAAGGGCGGGCCGGGCGGTATAATATACAGTACCCATATCCTCATCTGACAGGAGGCAAGAGCATGGAGCTCGAACTGACGCGCAAGCAGTTCCGGCGGCTGCTGGACCTGGTATACATCGGGAACTGGATCCTCAACTCCACCCGGGGGGAGGACCGCTTCAAGGACTATGACGAGGTGGAGAGCCTGCTCTTCGCCCGGGCCGCCGGGGAGGGCATGCCCACCCTGGCCGAGGTGTACGAGGGGGAGGTCATCCCCTCCCGGGCCTTTGCCGAGGGCGGCATCCACGAGGCCATCATGGAGTACGAGAACAACGTGTTCTTTGAGATCCTGGCGGAGGACCTGGCCCGCCGGGACATGGACGACGTGCCCATCGACGACAGCAACTGCGACGAGCTCAACCGCCGCATCGACGCCTATATCGACGAGTTCGAGGCCCACGGCACCGACAACATCACCGTGGACTGCGAGCCGTAAGCAAAAGCCCTGCCTGTGCCGGCACTGGCTTCCGCGGCACCCCTTTATCTGCTTCCAGGATGCAAGATCCCCCTGGCTCTCGAAGGAGAGCCAGGGGGATCTTTCTCATTCCGCCGCCTCCCGCTGCCGGTCCAGCCGGACGTTGCGGAAATAAAGTGCCACGTCAATGGAGATGGCGATGAAGTTGACCACGTAGAAGATGACCACATAGGTCACGCGGCCGCTGACGAACTTGCTGATGATGCCGCAGATGTATCCCAGCAGCAGGAACAGCTCGAACACCAGACTCTTCCCCTTTGCCGTGCGGGACACCCAGGATTTCCGGATGGAAATGGGCCAGGACAGGAAAAAGCACACCACCATCAGCACCTCAAACAGCTCTGCCATGAACAGATCCCTCCCTTTCGGTTTCCGCAAGTATAGCCGCCCTCCGCCCCCGGCGCAAGCCCCCCCTCCGCGGGCAGAAGGGCCCAAACCCTTGGGGCGGCTCATTTTCGCCGGCGGATGATTTTTGGTCATACGGCAGGTGAAAAACGCTCATGAGCAAATCAGACTGTTTCCATTGACTTTTGGAGATTCCCCCCGGTATACTGTTGTCGTGCATGCACAGCAACAATGACCGAAAGAGGAGGAAATTTATGACTTCCAACAAAGCAAAAGGCCGCAATGACATGAGCAACAACTTCGGCAAGTGGGGCTGGAGCACCATCCTGATGTGCCTGGTGGCCTACTTCATCGCCGGCGGCGTGAGCACTGACGGCCTGAATATCTACGTCAACGCCCTTGCCGGCATCCGGGGCTGGTCCACCGCGTCCATGCTCTCCTTCTCCACCTACGGCGGCTGGATCGGCGTGATCCTGACCTTTATCCTGGGCCATATCACCGCAAAGAACATGAAGGCCACCAAGCCCATCATGATCATCACCCTGCTGATCACCGCCGTGCTGATGTACTTCTATGGCCATACCAGCAGCTTCCCCCTGTACGCGGTGTGCGTGGCCGGCGTGTCCTGCATCTCCGTGGGCTACAGCCAGATCTGCCCCAACAATATCCAGACCCTCTGGTTCCCCCGGCGCAAGGCCATTGCCCTGGGCTTCTCCACCATCGGCTTCCCCCTGTGCACCATGCTGTGGCCCAACGTGACCAACCGCCTGATGGGTTCCTTCGGCGTGGGCGGCATGTTCACCGCCATCGCCATTTTCATCGCTGTCTATGCCCTGGTCCTCATCCCCTGGTGCAAGGTCACGCCGGAGGAGGTCAACGTTGCCCCTGACAACGACCCCATGAGCGCCGACGAGATCCGCGCCAGCATGAAGGCCATGGCCGAGTATAAGAGCCCCTGGACCATGAAGCGCCTGCTGAAGGAAAAGCGCACCTGGTTCATCGGCGTGGGCCTCGGCCTCATGTGGATGGTCACCGTGGCCATCGTCAGCCGCCTGGTGGCCCGCCTGCTGTCCATGGGGCTGGAGCGCGGCCCCGCCGTGGGTATGCTGTCCGTGGTGGGCTTCTTCGGCATTTTCGGCTCCTACCTCTGGGGCTGACTGGACCAGAAGCTGACCACCAAGACGGCCTCCCTCCTCTACTGCGCCTGGTACGTGGTGGCCCTCATCTGCCTGATCTTCATGCAGAGCTCCGTGCTCATGTACATCGGCGTGTTCATGGTGGGTATCTCCGTGGGCGGCATCTGCAACCTGATCCCCTCCATGGTGGGCTCCATCTTTGGCCGCAAGGACTTTGCCGCCGCCAACCGCTTCATTTCCGCCCTGACCAAGGCCCTGTGCGCCTGCGCCTACCTCTACATGGGCAAGATGGAGGCCGCCGTGGGCATGACCGGCGCCTATGTGGGCCTCATCGTCATCTGCGTGGTGGCTGCCGCCCTGATCGCCCTCATCAAGCCCTTTGCCAACGCTGAGCACGCCTGACCAAATCAGTTAATCGTCTGAGAGGAGACGTTCTCTATGGAACTGCGCCAGCTGGAATATTTTGTGGCCATCGTGGAAAACGAGAGTTTCACCAGCGCCGCCAAGCAGCTTTTCATCACCCAGTCCGCCCTGAGCAAGTCCATCAAGCGGCTGGAGGATGAACTGGGCGCGCCCCTGCTCATCCAGGTGGCCCAGCGGACCATCCCCACGGAGATGGGCACTGTTCTCTATGAAAAGGCCCTGCTCCTGCTGGAGGAGGCCCAGCAGACCCGCGACCTGATCTCCAGCGGCTTGAAAAAGCACAAGGGACTGGTCCGGCTGGCCACCTCCTGTAAGCTGAGTCTGCTGCCCCGGGTGTGCGACCTGCTCACCCATTTCGCGCGGACCAATGAGAACGTCTCCCTCGATCTCAACGAGGCAAGCCCCGAATTCATCAAGGATAACCTCATCCATCGGAAGCTGGACCTGGGCATCATCGGTGAGCCGCTGGAGCTGGATCAGCCCTGCTTTGACGAGCAGGTGCTCTTCCGCGGCGAATACCGGGTGGTGGTCAACGAGGACAACCCGCTGGCCGCCCGCAGCAGCCTGCGCTATGCCGACCTGGCCGGTGAGAACTGGATCCTGTACCGCTCCACCTTCCATCAGTCCCACATGATCCGGGCGGGCTGCGAGGCCGCAGGGTTCTCCCCCCGCATCACCTACACCTCGGCCCAGCCGGAGTTCATGCTCTCCCTGGTGAGCCAGGGCTTCGGCATCACCGTGCAGGCCTGGCCCCAGGGCGCACCGGAGACGATGGGCATCCCGTGGAAAAATCTGGTCGCCATTCCGCTGGAGGATATCCAGAACGAGTTTGCCGTCAAGTTCATCGCCCTGCGGGACGCCTATCGCTCCCCCGCCAGCCAGGCGCTGTGGGAGTTCGCCCGCACATACCCCTTTTAGGCCCGGCCGGACACTCCCGTTCCGTCCGCCGCCTGAAGCGAAAGGACCCTCCCCATGAAATTGTCTCAACGCCGGCCCCTTCACCGGGCCTGGCCTGTCTTTGTCGGCCTGTGCGTATACTACTTTGTGGCCTTCGGCCTGCTGTTCAGCGGTTTCGGCCTGTTTCTGCCCTCCATGAGCGCCGACCTGGGCATCCCCTACGTTCAGCTGTCCGTGACCAACACCGTGCGGGTGCTGGCCGGGATGCTCACCACCGCCCTGATGGGCCGCGTGTTCCCCAGGGTGCGGCTGCGCCGCTTTCTGTCCGTGATCCTGCTGCTGCTGGTGGGCACGCTGGTGCTGGTCTCCCTGTCCTCCCGGCTGTGGCAGATGCTCCCGGTCTTTGCGGTGATGGGCCTGTGCTGCGGGTTTTCCATCTACGGCATCGTCCCCGTGATCCTCAACCAGTGGTTTACCGCCCCCGCGCCCCTGATCACTGCCGCCAGCGCCTGCGGGGCGGCAGGCGGGATCGTCCTGTGCCCCCTGCTCTCCCAGGTCATCAGCCGCTTCGGCTGGCGGATGGGCTACCGGGCCATGGGCCTGATGGTGCTGGCGGTGATGCTGCCCATCGCGGCGGTCCTGCTGGACTATACCCCCGCTGACCGGAAGCTGACCCCCCTGGACCGCGGCGGGCAGTCCGCCCCCGCTGCGGCGCCTGCCGCCGGGGCGGAACGGCCCCTGTCCCCCGCGCTGGCCGTTCTGCTCACCGGGTTCTTCCTGGTGGCCGCCCTGGCCGGCGGGATGTACGTACACATCTCCAGCGCCCTGCTCTCCCGGGGATTCTCCCCTGGACAGGTGAGCGTGCTGGTCTGTCTCTTCCAGGCGGGGACCGCCCTGTTCCAGTTCGTCCCCGGTCTGCTGTGCGGCCGGTTCTCTCTGCGTGCCATCCTCACCGCCGCCCTGCCGCTGGTGGGGCTTGGCGCCGCCGCCATGGTGTTTCTGGATGCCGGCTCCCCCCTCCCCGCCGTGGTCCTCGCGGTGCTCATCCTCGGCGGCAGCCGGATGTTCCCCTCTGTGGACCCCCTGCTGGCCCGCCACGCGGTGGGACAGCGGCAGTTCACCGCCGTCTACGCCCGCCTTCAGTCCGTCTATCTGATCGGCACCGCCCTGACCTCTATCCTCTACGGCGGCATCTACTCCGCCACCGGCTCCTACGATGCCTCCCTTTGGCTCATCGCCGGGTGCATGGCGGCGCTGCTGGTCCTCACCCAGATCATCTTTACCCTGACCAAGCCCTCATCTACTGCAAACGGAGGCAACCAAAATGTTCAATGAAATTCTGGCCCGCCATCCCCGGGCCACTGTTCTGACCTTTTCGGAGGGCAGCGCCGAGGCCCAGCTCTCCGGCTCCGCCGGCCCGGACCGCCCCGCCGTCACCGTGCAGCTTGCCCTTCCCCGGCCGGTGGTCCGCCGCGGCGGCGTGCTGCTGGCCCCCGGGGCTCTCTTCTCCCAGGGCATGTTCGCCTATGTCACCGTGGGGCCGGAGACCGTCACCGTCGAGCGCTCCGGCTGCGTCGTCACCCTGCCGCTGAGCGGCGGCAGCGCCTGCCTGGACAGCGGCGAGCCTATGGTGCCCGCGCTGGAGGTCCTCTCCCGGCTGAACGTGGACTACGAATTTTCCGGCGGCGTCTGCCGGGTGATCGTGGAGGCCCGCAGCTGCGGCCCCCGCAAGCTCACCCCCGCGGAGGAGGCCCTGCCCTATGCCAAGTACTATCACCGCTACTGGGCGGCCCCCTATCACGAGCGGGCCGATTTCAAAACCTGGGCAAAAAAAGCCCCACTGTACGCCGGCGGCAATATGCAGCCGCCGGAGACCATGCTCCACCTGAGCCAGGTGAACAGGCTCATGGACCGCAGCTACCGGGAAAACCAGTGGCACGAGGGCTGGACCCTCTTTGACAACGGCTCCGGTGTCATGTGCGCCCGCACGGAATTCCCCGGCGTCACCGCAGAGATGTTCCAGTGGTGGTTCGCCTGGCATGTGCTGGAGGATCTGCGCTACATGCTCTGGTGCCCGCCCTCCCACTACGGCATCGCCCCTGCCCTGGACCTCCGCTGCCGGGTCAAGAACCCCCGGCTCCCTCTCTTTGAAAAAACCCACGGCTGCGCTGTCCACCACGTGTACGAGTCCATCAACGTGGACGCCCTCAGCTGGGATGCCGCCGCCCCCGTGGACTACTTTGACATTCCCTTCCGCGACCCCCAGTACCGGGGCTTTACTCCGGAAAATGTGGCCCGCTTTGAGCGGGAGGGCATCGCCGCCATCTGCGGCGCGGACCGGATGCTCCACTTCTTCGCCGAGAATGCCGACGGCTCCGGCGGCGTGTGCTACACCCACTTCTGGTATGGCGTCAAGCGGGACGCCCAGGGCCGCTGGGTGGGCGTGAAGGAGGGCAAAAACTACGACCTGCTGCCCCCCATCATGTCCATCGCCCAGCACGCCAACAAGGAGTTCCCCCTGCTGGCAGAGATCCTGCCGGAGCTCTACGCCGAGGAGGGCGGCAAGCCCCTCTGACCCTCTGCATAAAAAATGCCCCCTGGCTCCCATTGGGAGCCAGGGGGCATTTCCTGTTCATTTCTTCTTTTTCTTGCTGAAAAAGTCCTTTACCGGCGTGGCGTGGGGGGTATCCTCCCCCATGGCGGCGGCAAAGGCCCGCAGGGCCTCCCGCTGCTCCTCGGTAAGGTTGGCGGGCACGTTCACCCGCACGGTGACGTACTGATCTCCCCGGCCGCGGCCGCGGATCTCGGGCACGCCCTTGCCCCGCAGGCGGAAGGTGGTGCCCGGCTGGGTGCCGGCGGGCAGGTTCCACTTCACCTTGCCGTCGATGGTGTCGATCTGGAGCTCCGCGCCCAGGGCCGCCTGGGTGAAGGACACGGGCTGCTCCAGGTACAGGTCATAGCCGTCCCGCTGGAAGCGGGGGTCGGACCGCACGGCCACGTTGATGAGCAGGTCGCCGGCGGGGCCGCCGTTCTGGCCCTGGTTGCCCTCGCCCCGCATGGAGATGGTCTGCCCGTCGTCGATGCCGGCGGGGATCTTCACACGGATCTTGCGGGTGCGGCGGACCTGGCCGTCGCCGTGGCAGTCCGGGCAGGGCTGATGGATGATCTTGCCCGTGCCCCGGCAGCGGGAGCAGGTGGCGGTGCTGCTGAAGGCGAAGCCGCCGGCCCCCCGCTGGATGCGCACCTGGCCGGAGCCATGGCAGTCCGGGCAGATCTCCGCGGTGGTGCCGCTGGCACAGCCGGTGCCCCGGCAGGTCTCGCAGTTCTCCATCCGGGTGAGGTTGATCTCCTTCTCGCAGCCGCTCATGGCCTCCTGGAAGGTGACGGTCACCGCCGCCCGGAGGGAGGCCCCCCGCTTGGGGGCGTTGGGGTTGGCCTGGCGCTGCTGGCCGCCGCCGAAGCCGCCGCCGAAGAAGGACCCGAACAGGTCGCCCAGGTCGATGTCGCCCATGTCGAACCCGCCGCCGAAGCCGCCGCCCCCGGCGCCGAAGTTTGGGTCCACCCCCGCGTGGCCGAACTGGTCGTACTTGGCCCGCTTGTCCTTGTCGGACAGGACCTCATACGCCTCGTTGACCTCCTTGAACTTGGCCTCGGCCTCCTTGTTGCCGGGGTTCATGTCGGGGTGGTACTGCTTGGCCAGCTTGCGGTA
>CAVJBM010000209.1:0-5045 GCA_963647775.1 Anaerovibrio sp. | reverse complement strand
TCTGGGGATGACACGCGGCGGATTTTCCCTCAACCGTCGCGGCTGGTGCGGCCCTGCAAATCTGCGCGCTTTTTGAGATTTCGTGATCGACATGGGGGCCATATCCCCTTAATTGTGAAGATTATACCCCCCATAATGACAAATGTCAAAGGGGGGACCCAGCGTGATCAAATTTGACCGGCTTTGGGCCGTGATGGCCGAGAAGGGGATATCGACCTATCAGCTTCGGGAGCGGTGCGGCATCGACAGCAAGACCATCCGCCGCCTGCGGGCCAACGAAAATACGGAGACCAAAACGCTGGATCGGCTTTGCCGGGTACTGGGGTGCCGCTTGGAGGATATTGCGGAATACGTCCCGGAGGAGGAAGAAAACTAAGACAGCCCGCCGCATTCGCGGTGGGCCGTCTTCATTTCAGCTTCAATTTTTCCAGCACGGCGGTGAACCAGCCGGGCAGGGGGGCCTCCACCGTCATGCGCTCCCCGGTGGAGGGGTGGGTGAAGGTGAGCTGGGCGGCGTGGAGGCACTGGCCGGTCAGGCCGGGGAAAGGCTTTTTCACGCCGTACACCGGGTCCCCCAGCAGGGGGTGGCCGATGTGGGCCATGTGGACCCGGATCTGGTGGGTGCGGCCGGTCTCCAGCCGGCAGGTGATGTGGGAGTACCCGTCGTGGCTGTCCACCACCTGCCAGTGGGTGACGGCTTCCCGGCCCTCGCCGGGGCGGCAGACGGCCATGCGCTTGCGGTCGGTGGGGTGGCGGGCGATGGGGGCGTCCACGGTGCCGCTGTCCTCCCGGAAGCCCCCCAGCACCACCGCGTGGTACAGCCGGAACAGGGAGTGATCCTGCAGCTGGGCGGACAGGGCCAGGTGGGCCCTGTCGTTCTTGGCGGCGATGAGAAGGCCGGAGGTGTCCCGGTCGATGCGGTGGACGATGCCCGGGCGGAGCTCTCCGTTGATTCCGGAGAGTGATTTCCCACAGTGATATAACAGTGCGTTGACCAAAGTGCCGTCCGGATGGCCGGGGGCGGGGTGGACCACCATGCCCACCGGCTTGTTCACCACGATGACGTCGGCGTCCTCATACACCACGTCCAGCGGGATGTCCTGGGGGATCAGGTCCACCGGCTCGGGCTGGGGCGGGGAGACGAGCAGGACGGCCCCCGGCTCCAGCCGGGCGTTTTTTTTCAGGGGCGCGCCGTTGAGAGTGACCCGGCCCTCCTCCAGCCAGCGCTGGGCGGCGGAGCGGGTGAGCCCCTCCAGCGCCGCGGCCAGGACGGCGTCCGCCCGGCCGGGCTCACTGACCGTCAGAGGGAAGCTGGGCGTCATGGCCGTCCTCCTTCTTCTGGTCCTTGCCGTAGAAAAACAGCAGGTAGACGAACAGCAGCATGGCCCCCACGGTGACGCAGCAGTCCGCCCAGTTGAACACGGCGAAGTTCATGAAGGTGGTCTGGAACATGTCGGTGACGTACTTCAAAAACAGCCGGTCGATGAGGTTGCCGATGCCGCCGGCCATGATGAGGGTGGCGGAGAATTTCCCCAGCCGCCCGGCCAGCACACCCTTGGCCACCAGCACGGCGATGACCGCCACGATGACGGCGGAGAGCAGGGTGAGCACCCACGTATGTTTGGACAGCATGGAGAAGGCGGCCCCGGTGTTCTGCACGTAGGTCAGATCCATGATGTGGGGCAGGAAGGGGATTGACTCTCCCAGCGGGATGTTGGCCCGCACCAGAAACTTGATGACCTGATCCAGCACGATCATCAGCGCGGCGAAGATCACGTAAAACAAAGGAAACGCTCCTTCCGAAGACAGAATAATAAAACAGTATAGCACTGAATCGCCCCGCCGTCCAGCCCTGCATAAAATCGCGGCCCATGCCCATACTACCGGAAAGGAGTGTGGGTATGGGCTTTTTTGGCAGCAAAAAGCGGGTGCCGCCGCCCCATCCCCGGCAGGAGCCCCGGTTTGACGGCCCCCTGACGGCAGACCGGGCGGAGGAGGTCTTCGGCGGCAGCGCCGACTTCAGCCGCAGGACGGTCCTGCTGGGGGGCGACCCGGCCAAGCCGGTGGAGGTGCTGTGGATCGGCGGGCAGGTGCGCACCGAGCGGGCCTGCGACTACGTCCTGCGGCCCCTGGCCCAGAGCGGGGAGCTGCGCTCGGCGGACCCGGACCGGGCCTTCGACCTGGCGGCGGAGGGGCTGCTCTACTGCCTCAGCGTGGAGCGGCGGGCCACCCTGGATCAGGTGGCCTTCGACCTGGTGGACGGCTGGCTGGCGCTGTTTTTCCCGGGAAAGGAGCAGGTGCTGACCTGCTCGGTTTCCACGGAGGAGAAGCGCTCCGTCTCCGACCCGGAGAACGAGCCCGACGTAAAGGGGGCCAAGGACTCCTTCACCGAGAGCCTGCGCACCAACACCTCTCTGGTGCGCCGCCGCCTGCGGGCGCCGGAGCTGCGGGTGGCGGAGCAGATCGTGGGCCGCCAGTCCCTGACGCCGGTGGACGTGGTGTGGCTGGAGGGCATTGCCGACAAGGCCCTGGCCCAGCGGGTGCAAGCCAGGCTGGAGGGCATCGACATCGACGCCCTGCTGATGACCGGCAGCCTGGAGCAGTATATCGCCGACCCCCGGCGGACGGCCTTTCCCCTGACGGCGTACACCGAGCGGCCCGACCGCTTCTGCGCCGGCCTGTGCGAGGGCCGGGTGGGGGTGCTGGTGGACGGCATCCCCATGGGCTGGCTGTTCCCGGTGACGCTGGACTGCTTTTTCCGCACCAATCAGGACGTGAGCACCGGGTGGATGACCGCCTCGGCCCTGACGGTGCTGCGCTACCTCTGTATGCTGGCGACCCTGTTCCTGCCGGGGCTGTACGTGGCGGCGGTGCTGTTTCACCCGGAACTCATCCCCGTGCGTCTGATGCTGTCCATCATCGCGGCCCGGGCGGACGTGCCCTTCGGTACCCTGGCGGAGGTGCTGGCCATGCTGCTGGCCTTTGAGGTATTGCAGGAGGCGGGCATCCGCCTGCCGGCCTCCATCGGGCAGACCATCTCCATTCTGGGCGGCCTGGTGGTGGGCTCCGCCGCGGTGGAGGCCAAGCTGGTGAGCCCCGCTGTGCTGGTGGCGGTGGCCATCGCGGGCATCGCCGGGTACACCGCCCCCAGCCAGGATTTCGCCGCCGCCGTCCGCATCTGGCGCTTCGGCCTGACCGTGGCGGCGGGGATCTTCGGCCTTTTGGGGCTGGTGCTGGGGGGTGTGGCGCTGGTGTTCCATCTGGCGGGGCTGGAGAGCTTCGGCACGGCCTATCTGACCCCCTTCGCCTCCAACGCCGGGCGGCAGCGGGAGGGGCACACCGTGCTGCGGCAGCCCCTGCCCTCGGTCAAGACCCGGCCCGACTATCTGAACACGGAGAACAGGAGGAACCAGGGATGAGACGGACGGCGCTTTTGCTGCTGGCGCTGCTTGTTCTGGCGGGCTGCGCCCCCACCGCCCGGGAGCCCGACCGCCTGGCCCTGGTGCGGGTGCTGGGAGTGGACGGCGGCGGGCCGGTGGAACTGACCGGCGTGTGCGGCGGCGCGGAGCAGGAGGAGATCGACCGGGGCGCGGCGGCGGGGGAGGACCTCTCCGACGCGCTGGACCGCCTGCCCTGGACTGGCCGGCGGGAGCTAGCCGTCACCTCAGTGACCTGGCTGATCGCGGGCCCGGATACGGAATTGGACGAGGTGCTGCTGGCCGTCCTGCGGGAGCCGGAGCTGGGGGCGGCCATCACGGTCTGGCTGGCGCCGGAGGGGGCGGCGGGGCTGCTGGAGCGGTGCGGGGACCCCGCCGCCGACCTGGAGCTGCTCCTGGATCAGGGCGTGCAGGCCCCCACGGCCGCCGGGGCGGCGGCAACCCTGGCGGAGGGCCAGGGGGTGCGTCTGCCCTGCCTGGCGGAGGAGGACGGACGGCTGGTGCTGCGGGGGGAGGCTGTATGGCAAAGGACGAACTGAAAAACGATCTGTCGCCCCGGCAGCTTTGGGTGGCGGCGGTGACGGCGGGGCTCTCCCCGGCGGCGGCCCTGGCGGGCGGGAGCCGGTGGCACTGGCTGCTGCTGTGGTGCGGCGCGGGGATCCTGCTGGCCTGGCTGCTGCGGAAGCGGCTGGGCGGCCGCCCCCTGAATCGGGCGGTGAGCATCGCCTGCGCCCTGCTGGGCGTGCTCTACGCTGCCCGGGCCCTGGGCCGGAGCGCCCGCCGGCTGGAGGTGACCTCCGGCGGCGCGGGGCAGGAGGTCTGGTTCCTCCTGCTGCTGGCGGCGGCGCTGGCGTGGCTCTGCCTGGGGGGCCGGGGGCGGTTCTTCCGCGGGGCGGAGGTCCTCTGGCTGGCCATGGCGGCGGTGACGGCGGCGGTGCTCCTGCTGGCCCTGCCCCGGCTGGAGTGGCGGCGGGTTTTGCCCGCGGGGGACGGCTGGCTGGATTCCGCCCTGACGGCGGGGGAGGTGCTGGCCCCGGCGGCGCTGACGCTACCTTATATATATAACGCGCGGTCGGCGGAGGCCGGGCGGCGGTGGCCAGGGTGGCTATGGGCGCTGGCGGGGCTGTCGGCGGCTCTGTCGCTGGTGACCCGGGGCCTGCTGGGGGCCGCGGCGGAGCAGGTGGAGGGGCCCTTCTTCGTGGCCGCCGGGCTCCTGGGCCGCAGCGCCCGGCTGGAGGGGCTGCTGTCCGCCCTGTGGCTCATGAGCGACCTGACCTGGGCGGGCCTGGCCTGCCAGAGCTGGGGGCGGGGCCGGCTGCCCGCCGTGGGGGCCGCCGCCGCGGCGGTGCTGGGCCTGACCGGCCTGCCCGCCCTGCTGCCGGAATTTTTCTGGCCGGCGGGGAGCCTTTTCCTCCTGCTGCTGGCCGCCCTCCTGCCTGCCGGGGGAGGAAAATAGTGGCCCGGCACCCACGGAAGAACAAGATGTTGTGGTCCTTAAAAAACCCTGAAAAAATGCCGCAGAAACTGCGAAAAAAGTGTTGACAAACGGAATCATGTCTGGTATATTAGCAAAGCGCCTGCGGGGCGGGGAGCGGTTTTCTCAGAAAC
>CAVJBM010000208.1:0-5450 GCA_963647775.1 Anaerovibrio sp. | reverse complement strand
AGGTAGTACTGCACAGAATAGGGGGCGTCCTCCACCGGCAGATAGCGGATGCAGGGGGAGGCCCGCAGACCGGTGGGGATGGTAGAGGGAAATACCCCTTGCCCCTGTGCGGCCAGAGACTGCTTGATGTCGGCCAGCTCCCGGTCCACCAGCTTGATCTGCGGCTCAAAGCCGCTGTCCAGGCAGGCCCTGACAAAGTAGCCGTGCCGCTGCATGCCGGGCCGGGTGCGGTAGAGCTTTACGATATCGGTGTGGAAGATGATGGGCAGGCCCTTCAGTTCCTTCAGGGTGATGCTGTCCCGCCCGGCGGGGAGCAGGGGACCGCCGAAGGCGATGGAGAGGGGCTGGGTGCCCACCGGCTCGCAGCGGACGGCGTCGCTGAGTTCCGGAGGCGTGGGGGCGGCGCCCACCGGCAGGGCCCGAGGCACCAGCGCGGCGTCGGTCTCCTTCCGAAGTAGGGCCTCGATCCGCCGCTCCACCGGCACCTCCAGAAGGGTCAGCTGGACCTCCGGGCAGGAGAGGTAGAGGGCGGAGATGAGGTTCCCCTTGCTGGAGGAACTGAACATCCACCGGTCCAGCCCCAGCCGGACGGCCAGCTGCCTGCGGGCGCGGCAGGCGGGGGTGACGCTGCGCAGGGCGGCCCAGTCCTCCAGCAGCTGCTCGATGAGGGGGAGGACGCGCTCGCCCTCGGCAGTGAGGGACACGGAGTTGGAGTTGGAGGAGCGGTCGAACAGCACCACGCCCAACTCGTCCTCCGCGCTGCGGACATACCGGGATACGGAGGACTGGGCGCAGGGGATGGTCTCCGCCGCCTCGCTGAACGAGCGGTACTTTGCCACGGCCGCCACGGCCTCCAGCCAGTCCAGTTTCATACTGCTGCACCTCCGCGTTTTTATGTTTTATTTCTCATTATACCATTAAAATTGAAGAACCGGAAGAGTGGATGCAGAAAAGTGGATGCAGGTTCTGGATTTACCGATGAAAATAGCTGCATTGCACAGGCGGGCGGTGGTGTGCTATTGTGTTTTTGTAAAAAGTAGCCGAAGGCTTGCGGCCGGGGCCTCGGCTGCCGGAAGTACAGAGAGGAGAATCCAGATGGAAAAAGAAACATCCACAGTGTCGGAACTCCTGTCCGAGGCGGCGCTGGCCGCCAGGTACGAGGAACTCAGTGAAAAGAACATCCGCATCGCCAAGGACAAGCTGCTGGACAACATTGGCAACCTGGCCGGCGGCGCCGCCGCCTTCGGCAACCGGGAGGTCATGGAAGTGGTGGGCACTTACGGCGAGACGGGGGAGGCCCCCGTGTTCCTGCTGGGCGGCCGCTGCTCCCTGGGCGACGCGGCCATGGTCAACGCCATGTCCTCCCGCTCCAACGACTTCGAGCCCATGTTCATGAACCTGGACGGGGTACGGATGCCCTCCAAGGAGTCCGCCACCCTCATCAATGCGGCCCTCACCGCCGGCGCGGTGTACGGCTTCTCCGGCAAGGACTACATCACCCACGAGGTGGTCAGCGAGGACCTGTCCGTGCGCATCATGGCCGCCGGCGGCCGCTGGAACTTCGCCGTGGGCTGGGACAGCTCCTTCACCATGCCGATCTACGGCGTGTGCGCCCAGCTGGGCCGCATCCGGGGGCTGAACGCCCTCCAGCTGCGGGACGCCTGGGGCATTTCCATGGGCATGGTGGGCGGCACCATGTCCCACATCTTCGACTACGCCACCTCCGCCAAGCTGGGCGCGGGCTACAACATCCGCAACGCCGACTTCGCCACCCGCCTGGCGAAGAAGGGCTTCCCCAGCCTGAAGAACATCTTTGAGGGCCCCCGCAATCTATATCACCAGTATCGGGGCATGGACGAGGCCTGCGACCCCAAGTACCTGCGGGAGGGCCTGGGGGAGAAGTTCTACATGGAGGAGTCCATCAAGCTGTACCCCGTGGGCGCCCCCGCCACCATCGTGGCCTTCGCGGGGAGCGAACTCTCCGGCGCGTGCGACCCGAAGGACATCGTGGACATCGAACTGGCCGTGCCCGAGGGGTACACCGAGATGTACTACTGGCCGCCCTACGAGGTGGGCCGCGACCCCCTGACCCACGCTCAGTTCAGCTATCAGTACGCCCTGTGCGCGCCGCTGCTGTGGGGCAGCTTCAGCGTGACCCACTACTCCGAGGAGCACCTGCGTGACCCCGAACTGCTGCGGCTGTGCTCCATCACCCGGATGCTCCACGACCCGTCTCTGCCCTGCGGCGTGCCGGGCCACAGCTCCACCTCCTTCAACGGCATCCGCGTGACCGTCACCACCAAAGACGGCAAAAAGTACGTGTCCGAAAAGAGCAGCAAGGATTTTAGTATGCACGACTATCCCACCCGGGAGCAGCTGCTGGCCAAGTACTGGGACCAGGTGAACGGCGGCGGCCTGCTGAAGCGTGAGAACGCGGAAAAGCTGATCGGCCTGGTGGACCACCTGGAGGACCTGGCCGACATGCGCGCCATCACGGACCTGCTCCTGCTGGAGAACAACCAATGACCCCGGCATAACGAAAGGAGAAAGAGAACTATGAAAAAGAACAAAGGCATAATGACCCTCGTTCACGTGGTGATCGGCATCGCCATCGCGCTCCTGTTTGCCAACCTGACGCCTCCGGAGCCCCTGACCCGCTACGGTCTCACCGTCATCGGCCTGTTCCTGGTGACCAACTACTGGTTCGCCACCATCGGCATGATCTGGCCCAGCGTCCTGTCCCTGGCGCTGTACGTGATCCTCACCGCCACCCCGGCGGCGGACTCCGTCGTCCGCATCCTGGGTTCCACCACCGTGTGGCAGTGCATCATGCTCATGCCCATCTGTGGCGCGCTGAAGGAGTCCGGCGCCACGGAGGTCATGGCCAAGTACCTCATCAGCCGGAAGTTCCTCTCCGGCAAGCCCCTGCTGTTCAGCTACGTGTTCCTGCTGGCCTGCTTCGCCGTGGGCGTGCTCACCGGCCTCAGCTCCGCGGTCATCCTGGCCTTCGTCCTGTTTGAGGGCGTGGCCCAGGCCATCGACTGCAAGCCCGGCGAAAGCTACTACACCACCATGATCGTGGCTACTTTCCTCTCCTCGGCCCTGGGCACCACGGTCATCCCCTACCGCAGCTACCTGACCGCCATGGTGGGCTCCTTCTCCAAGATCCTGGGCACCACCATGAACGGCGCCATGTACATCGTCTACGCCTTCTGCTTCATGCTGATTTTCATGCTGCTGATGCTGCTGGTGATGAAGTTCATCCTCCGGGTGGACATGAGCAAGCTGGAGAAGCTGGACACCCAGGCCCTGGCCAAGGACGTGGGCAAGATCAACCTCACCGGCAAGCTGCTGCTGGTCATCCTGGGCATTGTCATCCTGGGCATCATCTACCCCCTGGTGATCAAGAGCGGCGTAATCTACAACCTGCTGAGCAATGTCCTCACCAACAACCTGTTCTTCGGCCTGGCCGCCGTGGCGGCCTGCATGATCCACGTCCAGGGCAAGCCCCTGATGGACATCAACAAGGCCATCAGCAAGTACGTCCCCTGGGGTCTGCTGTTTTCCATGGGCATCATGCTCTTCTTCGCGGACTGCCTGTCCTCCGCCGACTCCGGCGTGCGTGAGTTCCTGTCCATCACCATGGGCAACCTGTTCGGCGGCATGGCCAGCTGGCTGTTCATCGTCTGCGTGGTGGTGCTCACCGTCATCGTCACCGGCTTCTTCTCCAACATGGCCACCGGCATCGTCATCCTTACCGCCACCGCGCCCCTGGCGCCTCAGTTCGGCGTGAACCCCATGTTCCTGGGCATCCTGGTCATGTTCAGCAGCATGTTCGGCTTCCTCACCCCCGGCGGCAACGGCATGACTCCGCTGCTGTACGGCCGGGAGGACGTCACCTCCGGCGGCATCTACAAGTGCCTGATCCCCTTCATGCTGGTGTATATGATCATGAACGTCCTGGGCGGCGTGATCCTGGGCGCGATCTTCTGAGCCGGCCCTGTCAATGAATTGCGAGGTTTCTATGAAAGAATTCTATACCGAATCCGCCCGTGATCTCCCGATCTACGACCTGTGCGACGTGCTGGTGGTGGGCAGCGGGTGCGCCGGCCACTCGGCGGCCATCGCGGCGGCCCGGGCGGGCTGCAAGAACATCGTGCTGATGGAGCGCTACGGCTACTCCGGCGGCGACGTCACCGGCGGCTACGTCATCATGGTGCCCAACCTGTCCTGGTACGACAAATCCTTTGTCCGGGGCATCCAGGAGGAGTGGTTCACCCGCCTGGCCCCCATCCCCAACGCCGTGCGGGGCCCTGCCCTGAAGGACATCGGCAGCCAGGACCCCGTGCTTCTGGACGCCTGGCGGTCCATCCACGACTGCGTCAGCCGCGGCGGCTTTGAGGGGGCCAAGCCCGCCTGCCTGGTGCGGGCGGTGTACTTTGAGCCCAATCAGCTGAAGATCGAGATGGACAAAATGCTGCTGGAGCACAAGGACGCCATCCGGGTCATGTACCACTCCTGGGGCGCCCGGCCCATCATGGAGGGGAACACCATCAAGGGCGTGGCCTTCGAGTCCAAGGAGGGCCGCAAGGCCGTGCTGGCCAAGGTGGTCATCGACGCCACCGGCGACGGCGACATCTTCCGCCAGACCGGTGCGCCCTATTCCTCCCTGGCGGACGGGGAGTGCCGCTCCTCCACCACGGCCCTGGTGTGGCGCATCGCGGGCATCGACTGGGACCAGTTCGAGGCCTGGAAGCGCCGCAGCCCCGAGGCGCTGGACGCCCTGCGGGCCCGGCTCACCGCCATCGCTGGCTTCCGGTGCATGCCCCTGCCCACCAACCAGAACGACATGTGCTGGATCAACAACTGGCACTCCAACATGGACTGCTCCACTGTGGCCGACCAGACCAAAACTGAGATGGAGACCCGGGACACCATGCGCCAGGTGCTGGCCTACCTGAAGGAGGCCGTGCCCGTGGCCTTCCGGAATGCGTACCTCTATGACATCGCGCCCCAGCTGGGCTACCGCTGCTCCTACCGGCTGAAGGGCGAGTACGTCATGACCGCCAACGATTTCGCCTTCGCCGCCAAGCACGAGGACGTCATCGCCTGGCACTCCACCATCTGCCAGATCAATGACTGCGGCCCCGTGGAGATCCCCTACCGGGCCATCCTGCCCCAGAAGGTGGAGGGCCTGCTGTGCCCCGGCCGCCATCTGTCCGCCGACAATGTGGCCATCGACTGGCTGAACCTGATCCCCCAGTGCGTGGGCACCGGGCAGGCCGCCGGCGTGGCGGCCGCCGTGGCGGTGGAAAACGGCACTACCGTCCGGGATGTGGACATCAAGAAGGTGCAGGACATTCTGGCCGGGGAGCAGGACGTGCCCCTGCCCCGGAATTCCCACACCGACCCCTCCTACACGGAGCTGTGCGAGGCCCACGAGTACGGCC
>CAVJBM010000207.1:0-3142 GCA_963647775.1 Anaerovibrio sp. | reverse complement strand
CCATGACCGGCCAGGACGCCGTCAACGCCGCCAAGGCCTTTGACGACGCGCTGGACCTCACGGGCGTGATGCTCACCAAGCTGGACGGCGACGCCCGCGGCGGCGCGGCCCTGTCCATCCGCTCCGTCACCGGCAAGCCCATCAAGTTCGCCGGCACCGGCGAGAAGCTGGACAACATCGAGGTCTTCCACCCTGACCGGATGGCCAGCCGCATCCTCGGCATGGGCGACGTGCTCTCCCTCATCGAAAAGGCGGAGCAGAACCTGGACGCCAAAAAGGCCGCCGAGCAGATGGAGCGCCTGCGCAGGAACAAGTTTACCCTGTCCGACTTCTACGATCAGCTGCTCCAACTCAAGAGCATGGGCTCCATGCAGGACATCGCCGCCATGCTCCCCGGCATGGGCGGCAAGAAGCTGGACCTCACCGTGGATGAGAAGAATCTCGCCCGGATCGAGGCCATCATCCAGTCCATGACCCCTTATGAGCGGGAGAACCCCTCCGTTCTCAACTCCAGCCGGAAAAAGCGCATCGCCGCCGGCTCCGGCACCCAGGTGGTGGATGTGAACCGGCTGCTGAAGCAGTTCGAATCCATCCAGCAGCTGACCCGGCAGTTCTCCGACCCCAAAAAGTCCCGCGGCCTGCTGAGCCGGTTCCGCGGCCTGGGCGGCGGCTCCGGCCTGCCCTTCTGACGTTGGTCCGTGTCATCTGACATTTACCATAGATCTCTGTAAAATACTTTGGAGGTGAATATAAAATGGTCAAAATCAGACTGCGCCGCATGGGCGCCAAGAAGGCTCCCTTCTACCGTGTGGTCGTGGCCGACTCCCGCTATCCCCGGGATGGCCGCTTCATCGAGGAACTGGGTACCTACGATCCCCGCCAGAACCCCGCCGCCGTCAACATCGACCTGGAGCGTGCCCAGGCTTGGATCAAGACCGGTGCTCAGCCCACCGACACCGTGCGTGACCTGCTGAAAAAGGCCGGCCTGTAAGCCGCGCACGAATGGGAGGCCCTCATGAAGGAATTGCTCACTTATATTGCCCAGAGTCTCGTGGAGCATCCCGAAGCGGTGTCTGTGACCGAGCATGAGACTGCTTCGGAAACGGTGCTGGAGCTGCGGGTGGCCCCCGACGACATGGGCAAGGTGATCGGCCGTCAGGGCCGCATCGCCAAAGAGATCCGCGCCCTTATGCGCTCCGTTGCGCAGCGGCAGGGCAAAAAGATCTCGGTCGACATCATGGATTGACAGGACAAGGCGGGGGCTCTGCGCTCCCGCCTTTGTCTGTATGAACGGAGGACCTGCAATGGATCAGTCAAAATTTCTGGAGTGCGGCAGGATCGTCAACACCCACGGCATCCGCGGCGAGGTGAAGATCGTCCCCTGGGCGGACAGCCCGGAGTTTCTCTGCTCCCTGCCCACTCTCTATATAGATGAAAAGCCCTACGCCGTCCGCTCTGCCCGGCCCCACAAGGGCAGCGTGCTGGCCCTGCTGGAGGGTGTGGACGACGTCAACGCCGCCATGCTGCTGAAAAACAAGGTGGTGTGGCTCGCCCGGGCGGATGTGGATCTGGAGGACGGGGCCTTCTTCCTCGCCGACCTCATCGGCCTGCGGGTGGTGGACGAGAACGGCGCGGAGCTGGGCGTGCTCAGCGAGGTGCTCTCCCCCTCCATCCAGCAGATCTACGTGGTGAAAGGGCATCGGGAGATCATGATCCCTGCCGTACCCGAGTTCATTCTGGAGACCAACGTGCCCGAGGGGTACGTGAAGGTGCATCTCATCGAAGGGATGTGAGCGGATGTACCGCATCGACATCATGACCCTTTTCCCCGACACGGTGGGGGACGTACTCAGCGAGTCCATCCTGGGCCGGGCCCAGGAGCGGGACTATCTCCGCATCGAGACCCACCAGATCCGGGACTACACGGTCAACCGGCAGAAGCAGGTGGACGATTACCCCTACGGCGGCGGCCGGGGCGCCATTTTGCAGGCCGACCCTCTCTACCGCTGCTGGGAGCATGTGAAGGGGCTTGCCGACGGCCGGGTGCGCACCATTTTCCTCTCCCCCTGCGGCAAAACCTTCACCCAGGCGGATGCCCGCCGCTTTGCCTCCGACTACGATCGGCTCATCCTGGTGTGCGGCCACTACGAGGGCATCGACCAGCGGTTCATCGACGAGTGCGTGGACGAGGAGGTCTCCCTGGGGGACTTCGTGCTCACCGGCGGGGAGATCGCGGCCATGGCCGTGGCCGACGCCGTCAGCCGGCTGGTACCCGGAGTTCTGCCCGACCCGGAGTGCTTTGAGAACGAGAGCCACTGGGCCGGCCTGCTGGAATACCCTCAGTACTCCCGGCCGGAGGTGTGGCATGACAGGGCCGTGCCCCGGGAACTGCTCAGCGGCAACCACAAGGAAGTGGAACGCTGGCAGCGGAAGATGCAGCTGAAACGCACCAAGGAGCGCCGGCCCGACCTCTTCGCCGCCTTCCGTCCGGAGGGCAGGGAGGATGAGGCCCTGCTGCGGGAGCTGGAACGGGACGAGACCCGGCCCAGGCTGACCCAGCCCCTCACCTGCCGCCAGGCGGACCCGGAGGATCTGCCCGCCATCATGGCCGCCGTCCGCTCCGCCAAGGCCCGCCTGGCCGCCGCCGGCATCGACCAGTGGCAGGAGGAGAACTATCCATCCGTGGAGAATTTCGCCGCGGACATCGACCGGGGGACCTGCTGGGTCCTGTGCCACGGAGAGGACATGGCCCTGTGCTTTGTGCTGGCTCCCGGCCCGGAGACGGACTATGACACCATCACCGACGGCAAATGGGCCAGCAGCGAGCCCTACGCCGTGCTCCACCGCTGCGCCGCGGCGGAGGGCTACCGGTGCTCCGGCGTAGCGGACGAGATGCTCCGCCAGTGCGAGGCCCTCACCCTGGCCATGGGTTGCCGCTGGCTGCGGACGGACACCCACAAGAAAAACCGCGCCATGCTGAACCTGCTGCGCCGCAACGGGTTCCAGTACCGGGGCAACGTCTTTCTGACCCACGTCCCCGCCGGACACGACCCCCGGCGGGTGGCCTATGAGAAAAAGCTGAAGCCGGCGGGGGTGCGCCCATGAACCTCACCAACGCCCAGGACATCAAGGCCCTGCTGGA
>CAVJBM010000206.1:0-6002 GCA_963647775.1 Anaerovibrio sp. | reverse complement strand
CCCCAAGCTCAAGGGCAAGGCATAAGGAGGGACTGTCATGAGTGAAAAGCTGCTTGAGATCAAGGACCTCCATGTACATTATGTGACCGACGGCGCTGTGGCAAAGGCGGTCAACGGCATCAGCCTGACCATGAACAAGGGCGAGGTTTTGGGCCTTGTGGGCGAGACGGGTGCGGGAAAGACCACTACGGCCCTGGCGGCCATGGGCCTGCTGCCCAGATATGTCTCCCGCACGGAGGGCGAGATCTTTTTCCAGGGAGAAAACATCCTGAGCATGTCCGAAAAGAAGCTGCGCAGCATCCGCGGGCAGGAGATCTCGATGATCTTCCAGGACCCCATGACCAGCCTGAACCCGGTGTTCAGCGTGGGCGACCAGATCGCAGACGTGATCCGCATCCACAACAAAAACTTGTCCAAGGCGGAAGTGAGCCAGCGGGTGGATGAGATGCTGGAGATGGTGGGCATCGCCCACAGCCGGAAGCACGAGTACCCTCATCAGTTCTCCGGCGGCATGAAGCAGCGGGTGATGATCGCCATTGCCCTGGCCTGCAAGCCGGAGCTGCTGATCGCCGACGAGCCCACCACCGCGCTGGACGTGACCATTCAGGCGCAGGTGATGCGCATGATGCGCACCCTCCAGCGGGAACAGGGGAGCGCCGTGCTGCTGATCACCCATGATCTGGGCATCGTGGCATCCTTCTGCGACAGCGTGGCCGTTATGTACGGCGGAGAAATTGTGGAGTACGGCTCCGTCTACGACATCTATGACCGAGCCAAGCCTCACCACCCCTACACGGAGGGATTGTTCGGGTCCATCCCCGACATCACCGTGAAGGCAGACCGGCTGACGCCCATTCCGGGCCTGACGCCCCATCCTACGGAGCTGCCCGAGGGCTGCAAGTTCCATCCCAGATGCGGCAGATGCATGGACGTGTGCACCAAGGCCTGCCTGATGGAGACCGAGAATGGGTCCGTGGAGAGCTCCGCCCCTGAGTGGAGCGACGGGGACCATCGGATCCGCTGCCATCTCTATGCAAAGGGGGCCAACGAGACATGAGTGATGTGATACTGGAGTGCCGGGACCTGAAAAAGTACTTCCCCGTGCCCGGCGGCGCGCTCCACGCGGTGGACGGCGTTTCGTTTTCTCTGCGGAAGGGGGAGACGCTGGGCGTGGTGGGCGAGTCCGGCTGCGGGAAATCCACCCTGGGCCGCACGATCCTGGGTCTGCTGCCCGCCACCGACGGCGACGTTATCTTCAATGGCAGGTCCATCGTCGGCCTGAAAAATCATGAGATGCTTCAGCTCTGCAAACAGATGCAGATCATCTTCCAGGATCCCTTCTCCTCCCTGGACCCGAAAATGACGGTGTTCCAGATCATTGAGGAGCCGCTGGTGATCCATCGGATGTACGGTAGCAAGCAGGCGCGGGAGGAACGGGTCTATGAACTGATGGACCTGGTGGGGCTGGACCGCCGGTATGCCTCCACCTATCCCCACGAGCTGGACGGCGGCCGCCGCCAGCGGATCGGCGTGGCACGGGCGCTGGCACTGGACCCTCAGTTTATCGTCTGCGATGAGCCGGTGTCCGCCCTGGACGTATCCATTCAGGCACAGATCCTGAATCTGATGTGCGACCTGAAGGATCGATTTGGCCTTACTTATCTGTTTATCACCCATGATCTCTCTGTGGTGAAGCACATTTCCGACCATATCCTGGTGCTGTATATGGGCAAGCCGGTGGAGTATGCCGACCCGGACGAACTCTTTGCCCAGCCGCTGCACCCCTACACGAAGGCGCTGCTCAGCGCCATCCCGGTGCCGGATCTGTCGGCCCGCGACAAGGAGCCGGAGATCATGACCGGCGAGGTGACCTCGCCCATCAATCCCAAGCCGGGCTGCCGCTTTGCGGCCCGCTGCCCCAGGGCCTGTGAGCGGTGCTTCGCGGAGGAGCCCGCCTTCCATGAGGAACGGCCCGGCCATATGGTGGCCTGCCATCTGTACGACCGAACCGCAACAGCAGAGGAGGTATAAAATGAGCGCTGCAAAAATGAGCGAGGGCGGGAACAACTTCCAGCCCGCAGAAGGTGTGGAATACTATTACCGGCAGGTCAAGGACGACATCATCGACATAAACGGCGCGGCCTTCCGGCGGATGATGCCGCTGGAGTCGCCGGACTGCGGCCCCCTGGGCCGGGCGCTGGACCAGCGGCAGATCCGCTACGCCAAGGGCTTTCAGTTCGCCGCCAACAAGCGGGTCCTGACCGAGACCATCCTCTGCGACCAGGACGTGGCCATCCAGGTGGGGGAGAAGCGGCAGACCATCTATGTGGATGTCTACCGCCCCGATACGGAGGAAAAGGTGCCCGCCATCATCTGCTTCGGCTACGGCGGCAAGCGGGACACCAACAATAAGAGCGACCATATGCCTCACAACAACGGCCACCCCATCCATTATTACCGCCCGCTCTCCGGCCTTCAGTGCTGGGAGGGCCTGGACCCCGCCGAGTGGATCCCCTTCGGCTACGCCGTGGTCAACGTGGACCCCACCGGCGTGGGCCTGTCCGAGGGGAACATGGTGCTGTTCACCGGCGAGGACTGCCGCAACGGCTATGAGATCATCGAGGCGGTGGCGGCCATGGACTGGTGCTCCGGCAAGGTGGGCACCGGCGGAAGCTCCTGGCTGGGCATGGCGCAGTTCTACTACGCGGCGCTCAATCCGCCCCATCTGGCCTGCATTGCCCCCTTTGAGTCCGAGGCCGACCCCTACCGGGACGAGTATGTCCGAGGCGGTATCCCCATTGCGCCGGAGAGCTTCTCCCTCAGCTACCGGACCCACGGCCGCAGCTATATGGAGTATCTGGGCAAGAACAACCAGGATCATCCCTTCTACGATGCCTATTGGCAGGACAAGGAGATGCACCCGGAGAATATCACCATCCCGGCCTATGTGGTGGGCAGCTATACCTCGCCCTTCCACACCCGGGGCACGCCGGAGCTGTTCAACCGCCTGTCCTCCAAGGAGAAGTGGTACCGCAGCCACAACACCACCGAGTGGCTGGACCTGTACAGCGACCACTATGTGAACGACCTGAAGCGGTTCTACGACCATTACCTGAAGGGGGAGGACAACGGCTGGGAGCAGACGCCCCGGGTCCGTGTTGGCCTGCTGAACCCCGGCGGGGAGAACGTGGCCGACCAGCCGGAGGAGGCCTATCCTCCCGCCCGAATGCGGCCGGTGAACCTCTGGCTGGACCCCGCCGCCGGGACCATGAGCACGGAGCCCGCCGCGGCGGAGAGCAGCGTCCGCTACAGTGCGGACCGGAAGGAATGCTGCAAATTCACCTACACCTTTGACCGGACTGTGGAGGTCATCGGGGCGGGCAAACTGCGCCTGTGGGTGGAGGCCGACGGCAGCGACGATATGGACCTCTTCGTCAAATGGGCGAAGATCGACAGTCAGGGGAACCGCCTGCGCAGCGACGTGGAGATGGGCTATTACTACGGCCCGGACGGCAAGCTGCGGGTCTCCCACCGGGAACTGGACGAGGCTAAGTCCACCGAACTCTACCCCGTCCACCGCCATCAGCGCCGGCTGCCCCTGAGTCAAGGAGAGGTCGTCCCGGTGGACATCCAGATCTGGCCCACGGGCATGATCATTGAAGCCGGCCAGACCATTGAACTCACCGTGAGCACAGTGGACTTCCTGGAGGATCGCCCGCCCAACATGACTGTCCCCGCCAATCTGAACAAGGGCGACCACATCGTGCACGGCGGCGGCCGGTACGACTCCCGTCTGGTGCTCCAGCTTTGCGAACGGTAAACGCTGATTCGGAGTGAGAAAAATGAGAGATACTGACCTGAGACTGAACCATATCAAGGTGGACCTGTTCAGCGACCCGGAGCCCGATGTGCCCGGCCGGATCGTCCGGGAGATGGAGAAGATCCGGGGAGATGTGACGCCCGGTATGCGCATCGCCGTCACCGTGGGCAGCCGGGGCATCTGCCGCATCAACGAGGTGGCCCGCACCGTGGTGGACTGCTTCCGCGCCTGGGGGGCGGAGCCCTTTATCGTGCCCGCCATGGGCAGCCACGGCGGCGCCACCGCCGAGGGCCAGGCCCGGGTGCTGGCCGACTACGGCATCACGGAGGAGACAATGGGCGTGCCCATCTGCTCCTCCATGGCGGTGGCCGAACTGGGCCGCCTGCCGGAGAATCCGGATATCCGCCTCTACATGGACCGCAACGCCTACGAGGCCGACAAAGTCTTTGTCATCAACCGGGTGAAACCCCACACGGATTTCCACGGCTACAACGAGAGCGGCATCGCCAAGATGCTGGTCATCGGCCTGGGCAAGCAGGCCCAGGCCATCGCGGTGCATAACTATCTGCTCCCCGGTCTGCGGGACTATGTCCCGGCGGTGGCACGGGCGGTGATCGCCACAGGGCATATCCTGGGCGGCCTGGCCCTGGTGGAGGACGGCCATGACCAGCTCTCCATCATTGAATGTGCCCGGCCGGAGGACATTGTGGAGACCGACCACCGCCTGCTGGAGAAGGTCCGGCACATGACGGCCCAGCTGCCCTTCGCCAAGTGCGACGTGCTGCTGGTGGACTGGATGGGCAAGGATATCACCGGCAGCGGCATGGACACCAACGTGGTGGGCCGCCTGCGGATCGAGGGGGCGGAGCATACCGGCCCGAAGATCAGCCGGATCTGCGTGCTGGACCTGACGGAGCCCAGCCACGGCAACGCCCTGGGCATCGGCATCGCCGACATCACCACCCGCCGGCTGGCGGACAAGATCGACTGGAAGGCCACCTATGAGAACGTGCTCACCAGCCGGTTCGTGGAGCGGGGCTTCCTGCCCATCGTCCAGGAGTGCGACCGGGATGTGGTGAATACGGCCCTGTACACCTGCGGCCATGTGACGGCGGAGACTGTTCGCTTTGCCCGCATCCGGGATACCCTGCATCTGGGGGAGATGTATGTCTCCGACGCGCTGCTGGCCGACATGGCGGGGGATGCGCGCATCCATGTGCTGGAGCGCGGCCTGACCCTGGACTTTGACGGGCGGGGGGACCTGACTCTGCTTTGAGCGGAGCGGCATTTGACAAATCAAGAATAGTTGGATATAATTATGACAAAAGTGATAAAGGTAAGAGGTGGGCGCATGGCCAATGAAAAGGCGGCAGGCACTGCCAGCGAGCAGGTCCAGCAGCAGATCCGGGAGACCATCACCGACGGTACCTGGCCGGCGGGCACCAAGATCCCCTCGGAAAACAAGCTGGCCGAGTTGTACGGCGTCAGCCGCGTGACCGTGCGCGCCGCCATCCAGCGCCTGGCCTCCATGGGCCTGCTGGAGAGCAGGCAGGGGGGCGGCACCTTCGTGTGCAACCCCGGGGTGGAGCACCAGCTGGACCCCATGATGTCCTACTTTGCCCTCAGCAAAAGCGACAGCACCAATGTGTTCGAATTCCGCCAGACGGTGGAGGCCGGCGCGGTGAAGCTGGCGGCGGAGCGCGTCACCGGCGAGATGCTGGAGCGGATGCGGGACTGCTGCCAGCGGATGGAGCGGGCCCAGGATCACGACGAGATGGCCGCGTGCGACCTGGAGTTCCACCGCCTCATCACCGAGGCCACCGGCAACCCCATCTTCGTCAAGGTGTTCGATGTGCTCCAGCCCACCTACCGCGCCATGTTCGAGCAGAACGTGGAGGTGCTGGGCACCGAGGGCGTCAGCTACCACTATATGATCACCTACGCGCTGGAGGCCCGGGACGGCGAGATGGCCCACACGCTGATGCAGCGCCACCTGGAGCGGGCCATGCACGGCATGGACAGCAGCATGGAGGAGGGCGTCGTCCTCCGCCAGCGGGTGGTGGAGAGCCTGCGCTGAGGCAAGCGAACCGACAGATCGGAGACCCTGTACCGGGGCCTCCGATCTTTTTTGCAAAAAAGCGGACTGATTTTGCCCCGGCGGAGCGGCTGCCGTGGTATACTG
>CAVJBM010000205.1:0-9773 GCA_963647775.1 Anaerovibrio sp. | reverse complement strand
GCAGCCGGTGATCTCGCCCCGCTGGTTCATCTGCTTCAGGGCGTCGGCCTCCACGGTCTCGGGCATCTTGGGGTTCAGCTTCTCCACGCAGGCCAGCACGCCCACCTTGGGGCAGTCGTAGCCCATGACGTGCAGCGCGCCCACGGTGTTCTCGATGATGGCCTTCTTCTGCTCCAGGGTGGGGTAGGTCACCATGCCGCCGTCCACGGGGACCAGCAGCTTGTGGTAGCTGGGCACCTGGAAGGCGGTGAAGTGGCTCATGACGCCGCCCTTGCCCAGGCCGTGCTCCTTGTCCACCACGGCCTTCAGCAGCACGGAGGTGTCCAGCTTGCCCTTCATGAGGAAGTCTGCCTTCCCCTCCCGCACCAGGCCCACGGCCACCCGGGCGGATTCCGCCAGGTCGGCCACGTCCAGGGTGTCGGCGGGATCCACCTGGGCACCCAGATGGGCCAGCGCCGCGTCGATGGCGGCCTTGTCCCCCACGAAGATGGGGTGGGCGATGCCCTCGCCGCGGGCATGGAGGGCGGCCTCGATGGTGTGCTCGTCCCCGGCGGCGGCCACGGCCATGCGGGCCATGGCAGGCTGTCCCTTCTGCCGGGCGATCAGTTCGTCAAAGGTTTTGTAAAACATACGAAACGCTCCTTATCTCTTCCGTGCCAGACCCGGGGCCTGTCAGCACTGTGTGCGCTCATTATAGCAGAGAACGGCGGAAAATAAAAGCCCCTGTGCAAAAATCGCAGCCCATCGGGGGAACCTTTTTGCGGCCGCCGCCGTCTAAAGGATACAGAAGGCAGTATTTTCAAAATTTTTCAGTCGGAGGTGCGTATCATGATGAAACAGATCGCAGCGTTTCTGCTGGCCGCGGTCAGCGCGGCATCCCTGGCCGCCTGCACGCAGCCGGGGGCGAACAGCACGGGCAAGTACCAGTTGGCCGCCGCCCAGTACCCGCAGATGGCCCAGTACCCGGACGAGAGCAAGTTCCTCCTGAACAGCGCCGGCTTTGACCGGGCCTATGACGCCTGGCGGGCGGACCGCCGGAAGCAGCTGGATCAGCCGGCGGGCTATACGGAGGCGCTGGACGGCTATCTCCGGGCGGCCATCCCGCAGCTGCTGGCGGGCGGGAGCGGGGAGAACCGGGCCTGCTCGCCCCTGAACGTCTATATGGCCCTGGCCATGCTGGCGGAGGCGACGGAGGGCGGCAGCCGCGGGCAGATCCTCGCCCTGCTGGGCAGCGCCGATCTGGACGCCCTCCGGGCGGAGGCGTCCGCCGTCTGGAACGCCAACTACTGCGCCGATGGCGCGGTGGCCAGCGTCCTGGCCAACTCCCTGTGGCTCAATGACAAGATCAGCTTCAAGCAGGAGACGATGGATGCCCTGGCAAGCTATTATTACGCCTCGTCCTTCCGGGGGGAGATGGGCTCCGCCGGCTTTGACCGGGCCCTGCGGGACTGGCTTGACCGGCAGACCGGTGGGCTTTTGAAGGAGCAGTCCTCCGGCCTGACCATGGACCGGGAGACCGTCCTCGCCCTGGCGTCCACCATTTACTTCCGCGCCAAGTGGGCCGGCGAATTCTCCGAGAGCCGCACCGCCCCGGGAACCTTCCACGCCGACGGCGGCGACGTGACCCGCGATTTCATGCACCAGAGCGGGACCAACGCCTACTACTGGAGCGGCCGCTTCTCCGCGGTGTCCAAGCGGCTGGAGGGCAGCGGGGCCATGTGGTTCCTCCTGCCGGACGAGGGCGTGACGCCGGAGGAGTTGCTGGCCGACGGGGAGACCCTGGACTTTCTGCTCAGCGGCGGGGAGAGCGCGGAGAGCAAATATCTCATCGTCAACCTCTCCGTGCCGAAGTTCGACATCGCTTCGGACCTGGACCTGACGGAGAGCCTGGAGCGCCTGGGCGTCACCAACGTGTTTGACCTGGAGCGCGCGGATTTCTCCCCCGTGACCGACGATACGGCGGCCTTCCTCTCCCAGGCCAGGCACGCCGCCCGCGTGGCCATCGACGAGGAGGGCGTCACCGCCGCGGCCTACACGGTGATGATGATGGCCGGGGCCGCCGCCCCGCCGGAGGAGGAAGTGGACTTTACCCTGGACCGCCCCTTTGTGTTCGCCATCACGGGGGCCGACGGCCTGCCGCTGTTCGTGGGCGTGGTCCATCAGCCGTAACAGAAACGATAAAAAGCAGCCGCGGACGGCAAAGCCGTCCGCGGCCGGTCCCTCTGCATGCGCGGTCTGCAAAGGTTACTTTTTGATGTCCACCAGGAAGCGCATGATCATGGCGGCCGCCTGGGCCCGGGCGGCCGTGCTGCCGGGCAGCAGCTTGCCGGAGACTCCGTTGATCACGCCGCTGGCGACGGCCCAGCGCATGGCGCTCTCGGCCCAGCCGCTGACGTCGGCCGCGTCCCCGTAGGTGAGGTACGGGTCGTCCTTGCCCACGCTCACGCTGTAGCCCTTGTAGCGGGCGTAGCGGTAGAGGATGGCCGCGAACTGCTCGCGGGTGACCTCGACATTGGGGCCGAAGGTGCCGTCCGGGTAGCCGGTGACGATCCCGACGGCTGCCGCCCAGCTGACCGCGCCGGCATACCACCGGCCGTCCGTCACATCCGGAAAGCTGACCCGCTCCACCGTGGGCGACCCCTCGATGCGCCACAGGATGGCGATGACCTGCGCCCGGGTGGTGGTGCCGTCGGGGGCGAACAGACCGCCCGGGACGCCCTGCATCAGGCCGTTCTCCACGCAGAAGTGGATGCCGTCGTGATACCACAGCTTCAGATCCAGGTCCGTGAAGGGATAGGCCGGGCAGGCCTTGTCCCGCGGGCAGATCTTGTAGGACACGTCGTAGCCGTTGATCTTATCCGGGTCCCTGGGGGTGACGGGGCCGGTGCTGTTGCTGGTCCAGCGGGCGTAGAGGGTGTGGGGCGCGCCGTTGGTGACGAGGGTGGTGCTCTCGATCTTCTCGCCGCGCTCATTGTACCAGCCGTTGAAGGTGTAGCCCTCCTTCGTCAGCGCCGGGAGGGCGCCGTAGCTGCCGCCCAGGCGGACGGAGATGCTCGGCACCGTGCACACCTTCTGCGGGTCGGAGAGGGTGACGGTGATCTCGTCCAGCTGCCACACGGCGTAGAGCGTCACGCTCTGCCCGGCGGTGGCCAGGGGAGCCGCCAGCGTGCTGCCCAGGGCGTAGCTCACCACCGTGCCGCCCTGCACCGTGGTCCAGCCGATGAGGGTGTAGCCGTCCTTGGCGAAGTCGGGCACGTCGGCCAGGGTGAACAGCGGGGTGGTCAGCTCGTTCTGATAGAGGGTCTGCGTCCGCGCCGTGCCGGTGCCGCCGTTGGGATCGTAGGTCACGGTGTAGGGATAGCCCCGGACGTCGGGGTCGGCCTCCCACACGGCGTAGAGCGTCGTGCCGGCGGCAAGGTCGCTGGTCAGCACCTGGGCCAGGCCGTAGGGCGCGCCGCTGCCGTCGTCGGCGGTGTTCCAGCCGGTGATGTGGTAGCCGGCCTTGGAGAAGCCCGCGCCGTCGTGGAGGACCAGGGTGGTGCCGGTCACATAGGTCCGGGTCTCGCCCCCGGCGGGCTCGCCGCCGTTGGCGTCATAGACCACGTCGTAGGTCTGCGCGCCGGAGCGGACGGTGATGGTGCTGTTCCGCTCCAGCACGAAGGAGCCGGTGAGGACGCCGTTTTCCTCCGTCATCTGCATCACGCTGCCGTTGACCGCCACGGTCAGGGCGCTGAGCACGTTCTGGCCTGTGGCCGCCACGGTGAACTCCACCGCCGTGCCGCCGGGGAAGCTGCTCCGGCCCGCGGTGAGGGTGACGGCGGACACGCCGCCGTCGTCGATGGCGACGGTGTAGGTGACGCGCTCCCACACGGCGTAGAGGGTCAGGTCCGCGTCGCCGGAGTAGACAGCGCCGGGGGCGAACTCCGCCGTGCCGGCGCTGTGGTCGGTGCTCCAGCCCAGGAAGGTGTAGCCGCTGCGGGCGGGGACCGTCGGGCTGACGGTGTAGTCCGCGCCGGCGGTCTTGCTGCCCGCGCCGGGCAGGGCGGTCACCAGGTCGCTGCCGGCGTTGGCGTCGTAGGTGACGGTGAAGGTCAGGACCTGCTGCCACACGGCGTAGAGCACCACATTGCCGCCGCCCATCGTGAGGGTGTTGTTCTGGGGGGTGAATTCGGGCCTTGCCGCCGTGGAGGAGCGCGCCCAGCCGAGGAAGGTCCAGCCGGGTCTGGCGGGCTGCGGCGAGAACTTGACGGTCACGGCCCTGCCGGCGGGATAAGCGCCGTCGTCCGTGGGGACGCCGGTGCCGCCGTTGGCGTCATAGCGCACGGTGTAGGTGGCCGCGTTCTGCTGCCAGACGGCGTACAGCGTGACGTCTGCTGCGTCCATTGTGAGGGTGTCGCCGGCGGCGGTGTAGGCCGGGGCGCTGGCGTTGCGGTCGGTGCTCCAGCCCAGGAAGGTGTAGCCCTGGCGGGTGGGATTCTCGGTGAACAGGACGGAGACGGAAGCGCCCTGATAGTAGGAATCCCGGTCCGTCGGGCCGCCCACGCCGCCGTTGGCGTCATAGCGGACGGAGTATTTGTCCTCCATCCTCCACACGGCGTAGAGGGTGATCTCGCCGCCGTCAGCGGCGATGGGCGTGGTGAGGGCCGCGCCCAGGGCGTAGCCCGTGCCGCTGCCGTCAGCGGCGGTGTTCCAGCCGACGAGCGCCGCGTGCTCCATGCGGAATTCCTCGCCGTTGCTCAGCGAGGCGGAGGCGGTGGAGATCACGGTCTGGTCCTTGATGGTGCCCACGCCGCCGTTGGGGTGGTACTTCACCGTGTAGCGCACCTCCGCGCCCCGGGGGAGCAGGGTGATGCTCACGTCGCCGGTGACGGTGAGCTGGGGGGTGATCTCATCTGCGCCGCCGGTGACGGGGCTGCCGTTCACCAGGCACCAGAGGGAGGCCGTGGTGTAGCCCTCCCGCGGCTTCACGGTGATGTCCAGCGTGTCGCCGTAGCGGATGCTGCCGCCGGTCAGCGGACTGCCGCCGCACTGGACCGCGATGGTGCGATGCCGCCGTCGTTCAGCGTCAGCGTGTAGGTCTTGGGCTCCCACTGGGCGGTGAGGGTGAGGGCGGCGTCGGCGTCATAGGAGCCGCCCGGCTGATAGGGGTTGCTGTCCGAGCCCAGCCAGCCCTTGAAGTCATAGCCCGCGCGGACGGGGGAGAGGCCGGAGAGCGTATAGGACTCGCAGTGGACCTTCTCGCCGCCGCCGGGCAGGTTCAGCACCGTGTCGGTGGTGCCGGCGTCGTAGGTGATCTGATAGGTCCGTTTGGCGCTCCACACGGCGTAGAGGGTGACGGTCCCGCCCTGCTCCGCCGTCAGATTCTGGATGCTGGCTCCGTCCTCATAGACCACGCCGCCGGTGGGGGTCAGGGCCCAGCCCAGGAAGGTCCGGCCCGCCCGGGTGAAGGCGTTGGGGGCGAGGGCGCCGCCGTTGTCATAGGTCATGTCGGTGCTGTCCATGGTGCCCGCGGCGTCGTTGGCGTTGGCGTCGTACCTCACCTGATAGGCGATGGGGGTCCAGCGCGCGATGAGCGCCGCATCCCCGGTCTTGCTCCAGGCGTTCACCGCCGCCGTGCCGTTGGCATTGTAGTACCGGACACCATTGCCGTCAAAGAACCCGGCAAAGACATAGCCCGTGCGGGTGGGGAGAGTGATGCCGGGCAGGGGAGCGTCATAGGTCGCCTTGGCATAACTCTTGGCGGGGGCACCGCCCATGGCGTCCAGCGTCAGGGTGTATTCCTCCGCGGTCCAGAGGGCGCAGAGGGTGATCGCGGCACCGTCCTCCTCCGTCAGGTTGAGGACGCTGTCGTTCCCGCGATAGACCGGGAAGCCGCCGGCGCTCCGCGCCCAGCCGGCAAAGCGGTAGCCCTCCCGGGTGAAGGTGCAGGGGCTGATGGTGCCCTCGGTGCCGTAGGTCATGTCGGTGGCGTCCATGGTGCCGTCGCCGCCGTTGGGATCGTACCTGACGCTATAGCGGTTGGCCCGCCACTGGGCGTAGAGCACGGTGTCCGCCGTGACGGTGAGATCGGCCCCCGCCGCGTAGGCATCGCCCTGGCCGTCCCGCCGGGTGTTCCAGCCGGTGAAGGTCCAGCCCGTGCGGAACATGCCGCCCTGGCCCAGGACCTCGGCGTCCGTCCCGCTGGGATACGCGCCGTCATCCCGCGGCGCGTCATGGCCGCCGTTGGGGTGGTAGGAGACGATGTATTGCTCCGCCGGCTCGGTCCGGGTGATGACGATGTCGATGTCCTGCGTGACGGTGACATGGTACTTGCCGTCGCTCTGCGGGCTGAGCAGCACGCCGTTGGCGTAGACGCGGATGGTGCCGGTGCCGCTGACCTCAAAGGGCCGGTCCGAGCCGTAGGGGCAGCCGCCCTGAAGGCCCTGAGTCACGCTGACGCCCTCAGCGGCAGTCACGGTGATCTGGTAGTTGATGACCTCCCACTGGGCATAGAGCGTGATGTCGCTGTAATTCTCGATATCGAGGGTGCCGCCCGCCGCGAGGGAGGTGCCCGAGCCGTCCCGCTTTGTGTTCCAGCCGGTGAAGGTGTAGCCCTCCCGGGTGGGGACGCTGCCGCTGACGGTGTACGCCTTTCCGACCTCCGGGTAGTCGATGGGCATGGAGGTGGTGAAGTAGCCGCCGTTGGCGTCATAGCTCACGCTGGGGTTGTGCTTCCACACGGCGTAGAGGGTAAGGTCGGCACTCACATTCGTCAGATGGCCTGCAAGATAGTCTGCATTCTCCGCCCGCGGATTGGTGCTCCAGCCCAGGAAGGTGTAGTTCTCCCGGGTGGGCTCGATGCTGCTGATGGTATAGGACGTGTTATGCTTCACCGTCGTGGGCCTGGGCGCGCCGGAGCCGCCGTTGGCGTCGTAGGTCACGGTGTGGTCAGGGATATCCTCATACACCGCGTAGAACTTCAGCACGTCGCCCTGGGTGCTGGAGAGGTTGCGGGCCGTGGCGTTGGCCTTATAGATGGCCGTGCTGCCGTAGAGATAGGGCGACCAGCCGGTGAACTTTTTCCCGGAGGGGACGCTGGGGTTGGCGGGGTGACCGGCGAACTGGAACGTCGAGCCGTAGCTCACCGTCTGGGAGCTCAGACGCGTTCCGCCGTCCGGGGTGTAGTATTCGATGGTGTAGGTGATGGCCTGCCACTGGGCGAACAGCTCGGACTGGCCCAGGTAGGCGGTATTCGTGAACGGCCTGAGTGCGTTTGCCGGGGTGCCGTCCGCGTTGTACAGCTTTGTGCCGCCGCTGGCCGCCGTGGAGTAGCCCTGGAAGTTATAGCCCGTGCGGGTGGGCGCGGTCAGCTTGGTGCCCTCGTTGGTGCCGAACACGACCTCGGCGCTGGAAGAGCCGCCCTCGCCGTTATTTTTGTTCAGCGTGAAGGTGTGGTATGCCACATCGGGCTGCACACGCTCGGAATTAGATGTGCCAGTATGGCCGTTGACCGAAGCACCCTCCGCAATTACGAACCCTGTGGTATTGTAGCCTATCTCGGTGCCGTTGCTGCCGCCGGAACCGCCGGAGCCGCCGTTGGCGGACACGAGACGATAACTCCAGCTGTTCTTGCCCTTCTGATGCAGGCCAAATTCACCGCTTCTGTCCGAGCCGCCAGCCGCGCCATTGGCGCTGCCGCCGCCACCGCCATGACCGGCTTCCAGTCCGCCGCTTCCATATGCGCTGGCCGCCTTGTCGGCCTCGTTGTTGCTGTCGCTCTTATCCGTGGCAGAGAGGCCACCGCCGCCGTCTCCGCCGCCACCGCCGCCGCCGGTGCCGATGGCCGCGCCGCTGCCGCCGGCTCCGCCGCCGCCGCCCGGGCCGCCGGGGCCAATGCAGAAGGTCGCCCAGTCAATGTCTTTTCCCGAATCTTTGCCCATTTCCATCCGGATCAAGCATCCGGTATGGTGCTTTGCCTGGCTAAGACCGAGGTCGCTTCTTGCGTCAGCACAAAATGTTATGTTTTCACGCACGGTCCGTTCAGCGGCCGCGCTCCCGGCTGCACCGCCCGTGCCGCCGGTCGCCGTTACCTTTACGCTGCCGACAATAAAGAGTTTCCCTGCCTTGTCTACGGAACCCCCAGCTGTACCGTTTGCTCCGGCTTTCGCAGAATCGGGGGTGCGATTGTTGTAAATGATGCCGTTATCGGAACTTTTTTGCCCGTTGAACATCTGGGAGGAGCCTTCTCCGTAACTGAGATAGCTATAGGAGCCGCCAGCGCCGCCAACGCCGCCGTCGGTGCCGATGGCCGCGCCGCCGCCGCTGGCTCCGTGGCCGCCATTGCCGCCCTGAAAGGTCACGGTAATGATTTTATCAAAAGCGCAATTGCCTTTGGTTGGGTCGTTGCCCGATTCTACATCCACCTGGCTCATCGCGCCGACCGTACCCTGGGTGCCGTCGCCCGCCTTCGCGCCGCTGCCGCCGTTTACGACCAGTGTGCCCTGGCCCGTGACGGTCAGCGTGGAGCTTGCGGGCAGCAGGATACCGGCCTTGCCGCCCACGGCGTTGCTGCTGGCGTTGCCGCCCATTACGTGCAGGGTGACACCGCTGGCGATGTAGAGCACCGCCTTTGCGCCCGCCGCGACCTTCAGGCCGTTCTGGTCATTGGCGGCGGTGATGTCGGTATCCTCTGTTACGAGATAGATCGTGTTGTTCGCCAATTCCTGACCCGCCGTAAGCTTGGCCGTTACGACGTTCGGGCCGCTCGCCGCTGCCGCGGGCAGGGCCGCCGCCGGGAGCAGACCCAGCAGCATGACCACGGCGAGCAGCCAGCTCATCAATCTTTTTTTCATCACTTGTTCCTCCTTTGTTTCTTTCTGCGTGACGCGGCCGCGCGTGCGGCCGATTTGCACTGAATTTCTCTACTCCCGCAGGGGGAAGCTGCGGAATTTCCCGCGTTTTCGCTTTCTGCACACGGGGCAGCCGGTGCCGCCGTGGACGCGGTTGAACACGGCGGTGAGCCACACGTGGCCGTGCTGGCACCGCCACCACACGCGCTTGCCGCTGCCCAGGGTGACCATGTCCGGCGTCAGGGGGGCGTTCAAGTCCTCGGCCCATTCCACGGCCAGGTCCGGCCGCTGGGAGGCCAGGTCGTTGAAGCCGGGGTAGGCCTTTTTCCCTGCGCAGTAGGGGCAGCCGGTCTTGTTATAGATGCGGCTGCGCACGCTGGCCTGGTAGGAGTGCCCCAGCGGGCAGCGCCACCACGCCTTGAAGGTGCTGCCGTTCAAAAGCGTCTCCATGCGCACCGGGCCGTTCAGCTCCGTGTCCCACTCCGCAGCCAACTCCGGGTTGAGGGTCTTGGGGTCGTTGACTCCGGGCAGGATCACCTTTTTCTTGCAGTACGGGCAGCCCGAGGACCGGGTCCGGGTGCGGTCGGTCACGGCGGCGCGGTAGCTGTGCCCCTTGGGGCAGCGCCACCACACGAGCTTGTTGCTGCTGACCGCGACGGCGTCCGGCCGGAGGGGGGCGTTTTTCTCCGCGTCCCACTCCGCCGCGATGTCGGGCCGCCTGGTCTGCAAATCGTTGTAGCCGGGCTGAATGGTCTGCCCGCCGCACACGGGGCAGCCGCAGCCCGAGAGGACGCGGCTCTGCACCCGGGCCTGCCAGGAGTGGCCGTTTCGGCAGCGCCACCACGCCTTCTCCCGGCTGCTGTGGGGGGTGTTCTGCGGGGTGGCGGCGCCGTTCTTTTCCGCGTCCCACTCCGCCAATAGTTCGCCTTTTCCGTGGCTGAGACA
>CAVJBM010000204.1:0-2579 GCA_963647775.1 Anaerovibrio sp. | reverse complement strand
CTCCAGCTTCTTCACGGTCTTCTGCAGGTCGATGATATAGATGCCGTTGCGCTCGGTGTAGATATACGCGGCCATCTTGGGGTTCCAACGACGGGTCTGGTGGCCGAAGTGCACGCCGGCCTCCAGAAGCTGCTTCATAGATACGACTGCCATAGTTTTGTTTCCTCCTGATTTTTGTTTTTACCTCCGGGAGCCTCATCCCTCGCGCCCACTTTTCGGTGAAAAGCACATGACGAAAGATCCGCCCCCGTGCGGAATGCCCTGATAGTTTATCACGGGCCCCTGAAAAACACAAGTGTTTTCTCTCAAAAAATGCAAAAATTTTCAGCCGGAGCGGCCCTGCCGCCGGAGGGGAGGCTTGGAAGCGGTCCCTTCCACTAAAATGAGGTCCTCACCGATGCGGCGGATGGCGGCCCAGGGGAAGGTCTGGTCAGGCTTCCGTCCCAGCAGGCCCAGGGCCCGCGGGCGGCCGCAGACCACAAGGGCGTCGATGGCGCCGGTCTCGGTGTCGATCTCCAGATCGCCGATGCAGCCGTAGCGGGTGCCGTCGCTGATGTCCACCACCTCCTTGTCCTGAAGCTCGGAAATGCGGCATTTCATGAGCAGGCTCCTTTCTGCGCTTTGATTTTACATTATAAATACTATGCGGGGACCGGTCCGTGAAAAACCGTAAAAAATGAAATTGCCCCCTATGCAAAAGCCCGGTTTTGTATTAGAATAGGGGCAGTAACGAAAAAGCGAGGTTGAAATAGGATGGCAGATCTGAAATATCGCCGCGTCCTGCTGAAGATCAGCGGTGAGGCGCTGGCCGGCGACGCCGGGCGCGGCCTGGATTTTGAAGTGATCGACCGCGTGTGCGACGTGGTGGCCCGCTGCGCCCACGAGGGCGTGCAGGTGGGCATCGTGGTGGGCGGCGGCAACTTCTGGCGCGGCCTGAAGGACGGCAGGGCCATGCATGAGCGCACCCGCGCCGACCACATGGGTATGCTGGCCACCACCATCAACTGCCTGGCCCTGGCCGACATTCTGGAGCAGAAGGACGTGGACGTGCGGGTGCAGACCGCCATTGAGATGCGCCCCATTGCCGAGCCCTATATCCGCTCCCGGGCCATCCGGCACCTGGAGAAGGGCAGGGTGGTCATCTTCGGCTGCGGCACCGGCAACCCCTTCTTCTCCACCGACACCGCGGCGGTGCTGCGGGCGGCGGAGATCAACGCGGACATCATCCTGCTGGCCAAGAACGTGGACGGCGTGTACAGCGCCGACCCCCGGCTGGATCCCAGCGCCGTCAAGTACGACTCCATCAGCTATGACGACGTGCTGGCCCAGCACCTGCAGGTGATGGATTCCACCGCGACCTCGCTGTCCATGGACAACAAGATCCCGGTCATGCTCTTTGCCCTCAAGGACCCGGAGAATATCCTGCGGGTGGTCCACGGCGAGCAGATCGGCACCATTGTAAAGTAAGGAGGACATAAGCATGACTGAGTACTGCAAGCCCTATGACGGGAAAATGGCCAAGACCATCGAGGTGGTGAAGAGCGACTTCGCCAGCGTCCGCGCAGGCCGGGCCAACGCCGGCGTGCTGGACCGCATCCAGGTGGAGTACTACGGCACTCCCACCCCCATCCAGCAGGTGGCCAGCATCTCCACCCCCGACCCCCGCACCCTGGCGATCCAGCCCTGGGACACCTCTCTGCTGAAGGCCATCGAGAAGGCCATCCAGACCTCTGACCTGGGCATCAACCCCCAGAACGACGGCCGCATCATCCGCCTGGCCTTCCCCCAGCTGACGGAGGAGCGCCGCATGGAGTTGGTCAAGCAGGTGCGCAAGTACGCGGAGAACGGCAAGGTGGCCATCCGCAATGTCCGCCGGGAGGCTATGGACGCCTTCAAGGACCTCAAGAAGAAGTCCGAGATCACCGAGGACCAGGCCAAGGATCTGGAGAAGGAGCTCCAGGACCTGACCGACAAGCGCTGCAAGGAGATCGACGGGCTCTGCGCCGAGAAGGAAAAGGAACTGATGGCCGTCTGAGCCAGCTGAAGATGTGGACATACGCGGGGCGCTGCGCGCCCCGCTTGTGTTCTATTCAACGGGGAAAACAAATAGGTTAGGATGCGGATCAATGGCATTGTTCAAGAAAAAACGGGAAGAGGTCCGGCTGGACGAGGGCGCGCTGCCCCGGCATGTGGCCATCATCATGGACGGCAACGGCCGCTGGGCCAAGCGGCGCGGCCTGCCCCGGACGGCGGGCCACGCGGCGGGGGCGGAGACCTTCCGTACCATCGCCACCTACTGCAAGGACCTGGGGCTGGACTACCTGACGGTGTACGCCTTTTCCACGGAGAACTGGAAGCGTCCGCCGGAGGAGGTCAGGGCCATCATGGGCCTGCTGGAGAAGTACCTCCACGAGGCCATCGAGACCATGGCCCGGGATAAGATCAAAATGGCCTTTTTCGGGGACCTGTCCCCCCTGAGCCCCAAACTCCAGACCCTCTGCCGGGAGACGGAGGAGATCTCCAGGGGCTATGAGGGCTTCCAGGCCAACATCTGCCTGAACTACGGCGGCCGGGACGAG
>CAVJBM010000203.1:0-10222 GCA_963647775.1 Anaerovibrio sp. | reverse complement strand
ACCAGCGACACGCGGATTTTCAGTCCGCTGCTCTACCAACTGAGCTACCTGGGCATATGAAAGAAAAAGTGGCGACGCGGAAGGGACTTGAACCCTCGACCTCCGGCGTGACAGGCCGGCGTTCTAACCAACTGAACTACCGCGCCACATGAAATGGTGGTGGGAACAACAGGGCTCGAACCTGTGACCCCTTGCTTGTAAGGCAAGTGCTCTCCCAGCTGAGCTATGCTCCCAAGTGCCTGCCGTTCGTCAGACGGCGAAGGTTATTATAACGAAACAGCAGGCACTTGTCAAGCAGTTTTCAAAACTTTGCGGATTTATTTTGCGGAAGCGTCTGCCAGCAGGGCTTCCAGGTCCTCCCGGGAGAAGCGGTAGACCCTGTCGCAGAACTGGCAGGTGAGCTCCGCCTGGCCCTGCTCCTCGATGAGGGCGGTCAGCTCGTCCCGGCCCATGCTGATGAGGGCGCGGCTCACCCGCTCCCGGGAGCAGGCGCAGCGGTACTCCACCGGCACGGTCTCCAGCACCTCCAGGTCGAACTCGCTGAGCACCTGCCGCAGCAGGTCCAGGGGGGAGGCCCCCTCGTCCAGCCGGGCGCTGACTGCCCCCACCCGGGCGATGCCCCGCTCAATGGCGGAGATGACGCCGTCGTCCGCGCCGGGCAGCAGCTGGATCAGGTAGCCGCCGGCGGTCTGCACCGTCTGGTCCGGGGCGATGAGCACCCCCAGGGCGCAGGCGGTGGGGATCTGCTCGCTCTCCACGAAATAGGCGGCCACGTCCTCGGCAATCTCGCCGCCCACCAGCTGGACGGAGCCCACATAGGGCTCCTTCAGGCCGAGGTCCTTTACCACGGTCAGCTCCCCGTCCGCCCCCACGGCGGCCCCCACGTCCAGCTTGGCGTGGGCCTTGCGGGGCACGTCCACGGCGGGATCGTCCACATAGCCGCGGACGTTGCCGTGGCTGTCGGACACGGCCAGCAGGGTGCCCAGAGGCCCGCCGCCCCGGACCCGCAGGGTCACGGAGCCGTCCTCCTCCTTCAGCTGCTCGCCCATCATGGAGGCGGCCATCAGCAGCCGCCCCAGGGCGGCGGTGGCCACGGGCCAGGTGTCGTGAATGGCGCGGGCCCGCTCCACCAGGGCGGTGCCCGAAATGGCCATGGCCTTCACGGGCGCGCCCTTGGCCAGCACTCTTACGATCTCATCCATTGGGATTCATTCCTTTCGCTGCGCGGTGAAAAAAACCCGCTGTTCCTCCGGCCGGGGGGCGCTCATGCGCAGCTCCCCGAACTGCCGGATGTGTCCGAAGCCCGCCTCCGCCAGCCACTGGGCCAGCTCGTCCATGGTGTAGGCGTACTCCTCATGATACTCGCCGCCCCGGAGCCAGCTGCCGTCGGGCTGGAGGGCGAACAGGTCGATGCCGTAGCCGCAGATGCGGCGCTTGGGGCGGTACTCCCCCCGCCAGACGCAGTAGACCTCCTCGTTCTCGTCCAGATAGACCTGGCCGTCGGCCCCCTCCAGCGCCAGAGGGGTCTTGACGTCGAAGAGGAACAGTCCGCCGGGCTTCAGGGCGTCGTGGACGCGCTGGAAGGTGCGCCGGACGGCGGCGGGGCGGGTGACGTAGTTCAGGCTGTCCAGGCAGCAGAGCACCGCGTCCGCCGGCTCCGGCAGGGACAGCCTGGACATGTCCTGACAGACCAGCGTCACGTCCAGCCCGGCGCACTTGTCCGCCGCGGCGGTGAGCATCTCCGGCGAGAGGTCCACGGCGGTGACGGAATACCCCCGCTCCGCCAGGATGGCCGCCAGGGAGCCGGTGCCGCAGCCCAGCTCCGCAACGGTGCGCACCGGCGCCTTCTGCCTTGCGAAGTGGCGGACGATGTAGTCCGCCCACCTCCGATAGGGCACGTCGGCGGTGAGCCGGTCGTAGTATTCCGCCAGAAGGGTATAGGCGTCCATCACTTTTCCAGCCGGGGGAGGATCAGCTTATAGCCGTCCGCGCCGTACTGCAGGGCCCGGTTGACCCGGCTGATGGTGGCGCTGGAGGCGCCGGTGCGCTCCAGAATGTCGCTGTAGATGAGGCCCTGGTCCAGAAGCTGGGCCACCTCCAGCCGCTGGCCCATGGCCTTCAGCTCGGTGACGGTGCACAGGTCCTGGAAAAAGGCGAGGCACTCCTCCTGCGTCTTGAGGGAGAGGATGGCCCGGCAGAGGAGCTCCGTGTTGTCGGTGGTGTTCATGTGGTTCCCTCCATATCGTAAATTACTCTGACACTGCGCTGACATAGTAGCATTTCAGCATGGAAAAGTAAAGCGCTTCCCGCGAAAAATCGGGGAAACCCCTTGCGCAAATCCGGCGGCGGATTTATAATAACTTTGTCTGCCGCCGTCGGCGGCAGTCTGAGCGCGTCGGAAAAGGCAAATCCGCCCAGCGGTTGCGAATCCCGGCCCGCGGAGGTACAGACATGGTAAAAGCGATCGTAGGCGCAAACTGGGGCGACGAGGGCAAGGGCAAGATCACCGATCTGCTGGCGGAGACCAGCGACGTGGTCATCCGCTTTCAGGGCGGCGCCAACGCCGGCCACACCATCATCAACAGCTACGGCCGGTTCTCCCTGCACACCCTCCCCTCCGGCAGCTTCTATCCCCATGTGACCAACATCATCGGCAACGGCATGGCTCTGGACATCTTCAAGCTCACCCGTGAGCTGGAGAGCATCACCAGCCAGGGCGTCCCCGCCCCCAAGCTGATCATTTCCGAGCGGGCGCAGCTGCTGATGCCCTATCACGTGCTCCAGGACGAGTACGAGGAGGAGCGGCTGGGCGGCAAGGCCTTCGGCTCCACCAAAAGCGGCATCGCCCCCTTCTATTCCGACAAGTACGCCAAGACCGGCATCCAGGTCTGCGACCTGTTTGACGAGCCCCGCCTGCGCCAGCGCCTGGAGCAGGCCGTGGAGCGCAAGAACATCCTCTTCGAGCACATGTATCACAAGCCCACCCTGAGCGTGGATGACCTGTACGCCCAGCTGCTGGAGCAGCGGGAGCTCATCCGCCCCTACGTGGGGGACGCGGTGACCTTCGTCCACGAGGCCCTGGCCGACGGCAGGACCATCCTGCTGGAGGGCCAGCTGGGCTCCATGAAGGACCCCGACCTGGGCATCTTCCCCATGACCACCTCCTCCCACACCCTGGCCGGCTTCGGCTGCGTGGGCGCGGCGGTGCCCCCCACCGCCATCAAGGACGTGATCTGCGTCACCAAGGCGTACTCCTCCTGCGTGGGCTCCAAGACCGAGCCCTTCGTCAGCGAGCTGCTGGGCGACGAGGGCGACGAGCTCCGCCGCCGGGGCGGCGACAAGGGCGAGTTCGGCGCCACCACCGGCCGGCCCCGCCGGGTGGGCTGGTTCGACGCCGTGGCCACCCGCTACGGCTGCATGGTCCAGGGCGCCACCGAGGTGGCCCTGACCTGCCTGGACGTGCTGGGCTATCTGGACGAGATCAAGGTCTGCACCGGCTACGAGATCGACGGCGTGATCACCGACAAGTTTCCCACCACCCCCGCGCTGGAGCGGGCCAAGCCGGTGTTCACCACCCTGCCCGGCTGGAAGACCAACGTCCGGGGCGTCACCGACTACAGCGCCCTGCCGGAGAACGCCCGCGCCTATGTGGAGTTCCTGGAGAAGCAGATCGGCGTGCCCATCACCATCGTCTCCACCGGCCCCGAGCGCCACGAGAACATCTTCCGCTGAGCCATGAGCCTGTCACCCCGGGGCGGCGCAAGCCGCCCCGGGGTATTTTTCACCCTTTCCCCGGCCCTCCATACAATGGGAGTGAAGGAAAAACTTTTTCCTCATCCCATCATCTATCGGGAGGTACGAATTATGGCTGAGATCACCGAAGCCGGCCCCGTGTGCGACGCCACCGGGATCCGCGAGGCCGTCTGCATCCACACACGAAAGATCTTCGACAGCTGCCGGGATAAGGACTGCGCGGAGGACCTGCGCTTTTACCCCACGGTCAGCAGTCAGACCGTCATCGACCGGGCCATCAGCCTGAAGGCGGGCCGGGCGGAGCTGCTCTATGCGTACATCGACGTGGAGCCCGTGGGCTTCAACCGGGGGTTCTTCACGGTGGATGTCCGCTACTTCTACCGGGTGACGGCGGACGCCTTCCTGGGGGCCGCCCGGCCCGTGACCGTCACCGGCCTGGCGGTCTTTGACAAGCGGGCCATCCTCTTCGGCAGCGAGGGCTCCGCCCGGGTGTTCACCTCGGACGCCGCCGCGGATGTGCCCAGCATCCCGCTGCCCGCGGCCAACCTGCCCACGGCGGTGGTGGAGGCGGTGGACCCGCTGATCCTGGGCATCCGTCTGGTGGACGCGGCGGACACCGTTCCCGGCGAGAGCGGCGGCGACATCCCTGCGGGCATCGCCGGGGCCTTCCCCGAGGCCCTCAACATGTCCGGCGAGGGCCGGCGGGTGTACGTCACCCTGGGCCAGTTCTCCATCATCCGGCTGGAGCGGGACAGCCAGCTGCTCATCCCCGCCTACGACTACTGCGTGCCCCAGAAGGAGTGCCCCGGCGGCGGGGACGAGGACCCCTGCGCCGTGTTCCGCCGGGTGCAGTTCCCCCTGGAGGAGTTCTTCCCGCCCAACACCATCTGCCAGTCCGACGACTATCAGGAGACCAAGAACTGCTGCGTGTGCAGCTGACGCGCCGAAAAACCTAAGCGCGTTTTCCCACCCGGAGTGCCGCCGCGGTTTTGCCGCGGCGGCACATTTATTTTACAAACGCTATTCTCTTTTCCGCCCGGGTGTGATATAATTTTCAAATCATACCAGAGAAACGGAGGTGCGCCCCGTGGCGCTTACCCCTTTTGTCAGCCTCGGCACCATCATCGACCGCTTTGGTCTGGAGGTCCTTTACGCGCCGGAGGGCTACCGGGAGCGGAAGATCACCATTGAGGACGTGAACCGCCCCGGGCTTCAGCTTGCCGGCTTCTTCGACTATTTCGACGCCGACCGGATGCAGGTCATCGGCCTGGTGGAGACCTCCTACCTCCAGCGCCTGACCCGGGGAGAGCGGATGGTCAGCTTCGGCGACCTGTTCTCCTACGACGTGCCCGCCCTCATCTACGCCCGGGGGCTGGAGCCCTTCCCCGAGTGCCTGGAGATGGCCAAGAAGCACGGCCGGGTGGTGCTGCGCACCAAGGAAAAGACCGCCAACATCATCAGCACCCTCATCGCCTATCTCCGCCTGGCCCTGTCGCCCACCATCACCCGCCACGGCGTGCTGGTGGAGGTCTACGGCGAGGGCGTGCTCCTCATGGGGGAGTCCGGCGTGGGCAAGAGCGAGACGGCCATCGAGCTGATCAAGCGGGGCCACCGGCTCATTGCCGACGACGCGGTGGAGATCCGCCGGGGCCCCAGCAACGACCTGATCGGTACCGCGCCGGAGCTCATCCGCTACTACATGGAGCTGCGGGGCATCGGCGTGGTGGACGTGCGGCGGCTGTTCGGCATGTCCGCCGTCAAGAACGAGTCGGCCATCGACCTGCTCATCAACCTGGAGATGTGGCAGGACGGGGCGGCCTACGACCGGCTGGGGGCGGAGGAGTCCTTCACCCAGCTGCTGGACGTGTCCGTGCCCACCATGACCATCCCGGTGAAGCCGGGGCGCAACCTGGCGGTCATCATCGAGGTGGCGGCCATGAACCACAGAAACAAGGAGATGGGCCACAATTCGGCCCTGGAGTTTTCCCGGGAAGTGGACGCCATGATCGACCGCAAGCTGGCCCGGGGCGAGACCTGAGCAAAGGAGATAAAACGCTATGTGTGGAATCGTAGGATATGTAGGGAAGGAGCAGGCCGCGCCCATCCTGCTGGACGGGCTGTCCAAGCTGGAGTACCGGGGCTATGACTCGGCGGGGGTGGCGGTATTCGGCCCCCAGGGGCTGAAGGTGGCCAAGGCCAAGGGCCGGCTGCAGGTGCTGTCCGACATGATCCAGGGCGGCCGGGCCATCGGCGGCACCGTGGGCATCGGCCACACCCGCTGGGCCACCCACGGCGCCCCCAGCGACATCAACTCCCACCCCCAGGTGAGCCGCAGCGGCAGGATCGCCGTGGTCCACAACGGCATCATCGAGAACTACGCCGCCCTGAAGGAATTCCTGGTATCCCAGGGGGTGCCCTTTGTGTCCGAGACGGACACGGAGGTGGTGGCCCAGCTGATCGAATACTTCTACGAGGGCGATCTGCTGGAGGCGGTGGGCCATGTGCTGCGCCGCATCGAGGGGGCCTACGCCCTGGGCATCATCTGCGCCGACGAGCCGGACAGGATCGTGGCCGTCCGGAAGGACGCGCCCCTGCTGCTGGGCTACGGCGAGGGGTGCAGCTTCCTGGCCAGCGACGTCACCGCTCTGGTGAAGTACACCCGGGAGGTCAGCTACATGGAGGACGGCGAGGTGGCCCTCCTCACCGCCGACGGCATCCAGTGCTACGACAGCCTCCTGCGGCCCATCGAGAAGGAGATCTCCCACGTGGACTGGGAGATCGACGCGGCGGAGAAGGGCGGCTATGAGCACTTCATGTTCAAGGAGATCATGGAGCAGCCGGAGGCCCTCCGCCGGGCCATCTTCCCCCGCATCCGGGACGGCGAGGTCTGGTTCGAGGACTTCGGCCTCGGCGACGACTACATCCGCTCCATCGGCAAGATCTACATCGTGGCCTGCGGCTCCTCCTACCACGTGGGCATGGTCAGCAAGTACAACCTGGAGCGGATGCTCCGCATCCCCGTGGAGGTGGCCCTGGCGTCCGAGTTCCGCTACATGGACCCCATCGTCCACAAGGACACCCTGGTCATCGCCATCAGCCAGTCCGGCGAGACCCTGGACACCATGATGGCCCTGCGGGAGGCCAAGCGCCTGGGGGCCAAGGTGCTGGGGGTGGTGAACGTGGTGGGCTCCTCCATCGCCCGGGAGTCCGACGAGGTGCTGTACACCTGGGCCGGGCCGGAGATCGCCGTGGCCACCACCAAGGCCTACTCCACCCAGCTGGCGGTGCTGGACCTGCTGGCCCTCTACTTCGGCAAGCGGCTGGGCACCGTCAGCGACAAGGAATACTGGGCCATCCTCAGCGAGATGCTCCTGCTCCCCGCCAAGATGGAGGAGGTGCTGGCCCACCGGGAGGACATCCAGTATTTCGCCTCCCAGTACTTCAACCGGGACTCGGTGTTCTTCATCGGCCGCAACGTGGACTACGCCCTGGGGCTGGAGGGCTCCCTGAAGCTGAAGGAGATCTCCTACATCCATTCGGAGGCTTACGCCTCCGGCGAGCTGAAGCACGGCACCATCAGCCTCATCGAGGACGGCACCCTGGTGGTGGCTCTGGGCACCTACAGCGCCCTGTTCGACAAGGCGGTGAGCAACGTGGTGGAGGTCAAGTCCCGGGGGGCGGACGTGCTGGCCCTCACCACCGAGGAGCACCGGGCGGAAATGGAAAAGGTGGCCACCGGCGTCTTTACCGTGCCGGACACCCAGCCCATGCTGCTGCCCTCCCTGGGCGTGGTGCCCCTGCAGCTGCTGGCGTACTACATCGCCCTCATGCGCGGGTGTGACATCGACAAGCCCCGCAACCTGGCCAAATCCGTCACCGTGGAATAAACTTCAACAGAGCGGGCCGCCGGCCCGCTCTGTTTTTTGTCGCTCCGCCCCTTGCGCTTTTTCCCGGGACATAGTATCATAGACCCGACAGGCAGAGTAGGAGCGCGCGTGTTGTCCCCTTCGGGGGCCAGTGCCGGCGGGACGGGGAGTTGTCCGCCGGACGAAAAGCCGCGGCTTGCAGTGCGCGCTCCGCATCCCGCTGCCGCATGGCGGAGCATATCCCGGCCTCCTTTGTGCGGCATTTCCACAGCTGTGGACTGCCCGGAACACAAAGGAGGAATTTTTATGCCCATCTATCCCTCGCCCTTCTCCCGCGCCTACTGGCGGGACGCCCTGGCCGATTTCCGCAAGCCCCGGACCCTGGTGTTCTCCGCCCTGATGGTGGCCGCCTGCGTGGCCCTGTCCTACCTGCGGTCCATCCCGGTGGTGAACAACATCAAGGTCACCTGGGGCTTTCTGGCCAGGGCCCTGTGCGCCATGGTGGGCGGCCCGGTGAACGCCGTCGTGTTCGGCGTGGTGGAGGACACGGTGAGCTTCCTCATCAACCCCTCCGGCCCCTATCTGCCCTACTACACCCTGCTCACCGTGCTGGGGGTGGTGAACTACGCCCTGCTGCTCTACCGGGCAAGGGTCACGGTGTGGCGCATCTTCCTGGCCAAGCTGATGACCAACGTGCAGAACGTCTTTTTAGGCGGCCTGGGGACATACCTGTTCTTCGCCCCCGCCGGCAAGGGCTACTGGGTCATCGCGGGGGCCAGCGCCGTCAAGAACGCCATCATGCTCCCGGTGCAGACGGCCATGCTCATTGTGCTCTTCGCCGCGCTGCTGCCCATCCTGTGCCGCACGGGCCTGATGCCCCGGGAGGCCGACGGCCTGGGGGGCTCCCGCCTGGTGGAGCGGTTCCAGAAGAAAAAGGCCCGCCGGTCATGACCGGCGCCCTGTCCGCATACTCTCTCAACGGGGGTGTGCGGACATGTCATTTCTCACCAAACTCAGCGGCTTTCTCTGGGGCGGCCCGCTGCTGGCGGCCTTTCTGATCGTGGGCGGGTACTACTCCGTCCGCACCGGCTTTTTCCAGCTGTTCCGCTTTCCCCTGTGGTGGCGGACGTCGGCGGGGTCCCTCCTGCGGCGGCGGCAGGGGAGGGGCGGCGGCGTGACCCAGCTGCAGGCCCTGTCCACCGCCCTGGCGGCCACCATCGGCACCGGCTCCATCGCCGGGGTGGCGGCGGCCATCCTCTACGGCGGGCCGGGGGCGGTGTTCTGGATGTGGGTGTCCGCCTTTCTGGGCATGATGACCGGCTGCGCGGAAAAGACCCTGGCGGTGCGCCACCGGGAGCGCGGCCCCGACGGCCAGTGGCGGGGCGGGCCCATGAGCTACATGGAAAAGGGCCTGAAATTGAAGGGGCTGGCAAGTATTTACGCCTGCCTGTGCATCTGCGAGACGCTGTGCGGCGGGAATCTGGCCCAGGCCAACTCCATCGCCACCTCCCTCCACGCCCTGACGGGGGCAAACCGCCTGACGGTGGGGGTGGTGCTGGCGGCGGTGACGGCCATCGTGCTGGTGGGCGGCATCAAGCGGGTGGGAAGGCTCAGCGAGCTGCTGGTGCCCCTGATGGCTCTGCTGTTCCTCGGCGGCGGCCTGGCGGTGATCGTCACCCACGCCCAGGCCCTGCCTGCGGCCCTGGCGGACATCGTGCGCTACGCCTTCGCCCCCAGGGCGGCGGTGGGGGGCTACGCCATGGGCAGCGCCCTGCGCTACGGCGTGGCCCGGGGCGTGTTCACCAACGAGGCGGGGCTGGGCATGTCCGCCATCGCCCACGCCTGCGCCGACGTGGAGGAGCCGGCGGAGCAGGGCATGTGGGGCATTTTCGAGGTGTTCTTCGCCACCCTGGTCATCTGCACCGTCACTGCCCTGGTGATCCTCACCTCCGGCGTGTACGACCCGGCTGCCGCCCTGGCCATGGTGGAGTCGGGCGCCGTGCCCGAGTCCATGCTGGGCGCGCCCCTCACCGCCGCGGGCTTTGCCGCGACCCTGGGCCGGGCGGGGGAGTGGGTGGTGTCCGTCAGCCTGATCCTGTTTGCCTTCACCTCCCTGCTGGGGGCGGGGTATTACGGCCGCCGGGGGCTGGAGACCCTCACGGGCTCCCGCCTGGCCCTGGGGCTCTATCAGCTGGTCTTTCCCGGGTGCATCATCCTGGGGGCGGTGGCCGACCTGACGGCGGTGTGGGAGCTGGTGGACCTGTTCAACGGCCTGCTGGCCCTGCCCAATCTGGCGGCGCTGCTGCTCCTGTCGCCGGAGGCGCTGTGGCTCCTGCGGGACTGGACGGCCCGGCAGAGCCGAAGAAAAATGCCGAAGGGCGAAAAAAGCGGTTGACATTTCCGAAAACTCTGATATAATAATCCATGCTGCCGCGAGCACAGCGGCGGTTGAATTGTGGCCTTTGCAGCGGTATCGAAGAGGTCATAACGAGCACGATTGGAAATCGTGTGACGGTCAAAAGCCGTCCGAGGGTTCGAATCCCTCCCGCTGCGCCATAAAGAGTTATCGGTATAGATGCGTCTGGCGCAAAGCCAGGCGCATC
>CAVJBM010000202.1:4645-15874 GCA_963647775.1 Anaerovibrio sp. | reverse complement strand
ACGTGTCCGACGAGTTCGTGCCCAAGGAGATCGCCTACTTCATCCCGCCCAATCCCAGCCGCCCCCAGCGGCTGCCGGGACCCAACATCGCCTGCACCGAGGACCTGTGCGTGGACGACCGCGGCAACATCTTCATCGTCACCAATAACGACGGCATGTACGTCCTGCGGCTCACCATCGACGGCTGAGTATAGCTTGGATCAAAACAGCGCCCGCTGCCAAAGGCAGCGGGCGCTGTTTTTGTTTTGCATTGATCGGTCTGCGGCCTTACAGCCCCAGCAGGAAGAGATTCGCGTCGCTGGCGAAGTTGGCGGCGGAGTAAATCACCAGCACCTGGTCGATGCCGTTGTCCGCCACGTACTGCCGCAGGGAGTTGAGGTTGTACCGCAGGTCCCACAGGTGGACCTCCTGCCAGTCCTGGGCCAGGAAGGGGGCCAGGGAGTCGGCATAGGAGTCCCGGATCACCAGCAGCTTCCCGCCGGCGGCGTTGGGATTTTCAATGACGCACAGGGGCTGGTTGCCGCCCAGGAACATGGAGTACTTGTCCTTGACGGACAGCTTGGTCCGGTCATAGAGCACCCCGGGCTGAGCCGCGCCGGTGTGGTAGGCGGTGACGGTGAAGCCGTCCCCGTCCACCCAGGTGTAGATGGAGTCGGGCTCCACCCAGTGGGCCCCGGCGGAGGACCAGGTGGTGCCGTAGAAGGAGTCGGACTCCAGCTTCAGCGGGCCGCCGGGCAGGGCGGCGGAGCCGGTGAGGGCGGTCTCCAGCGCCTGATAGGCCAGGGCGGCCCCCATGGTGGTCCAGTGGTGGTCCGTGCGGTAGAAGGAGTCCTCCCCCCAGGCCAGGCCGTAGAGGTCGATCCACTGCACCCTGTCGGAGCAGAGGGAGGCGGCCTCCCGGGCGGCGGAGCCGTCGTCCGCCAGGGGGGCGTTGGCGGGCAGGCGGCCGGCCCAAACATAGCTCTTGTCGGGCACCAGGGCGAAGGCCACCGGCACGTTCACGCTGTCCGCCAGGGCGTTCACGTTGGCCACCCGCTTGGCCAGGTCCGCGGGGGCGGTGTACTGGGCGAAGAGGGTCTGGCCGTCGGTGCCCAGGTAGACGCCGTTGTTCTCCTGCTTGCCCAGCAGCCGCTCGCTCCACGCCTTGGCCCCGATCCACCGGTCCCGCAGGGGAAACTGGTCGATGACGTAGTCCTCAAAGTCCTCCATGAACTGGCCGGACTTCAGGGTGCGCAGGGTGGGGGCCTTCAGCTGGGCCAGGTAGCGGTTCTCCTGCTCGGAGAAGGTGCGGTCGGGCACCAGCCAGAAGGCAATGGCAAAGCCGAAGATGAACACGAGGAACAGCGCCGTGAGAAAGACGGAGTACTTTTTGCTTTTCATGTCGGCACCCCCTTAGAAGCGGAAGTAGAGGAAGGGATTGTACGTCCCGTCCACCAGATAGGCGGTGGACAGGAGCAGCCCCAGGGCCAGCAGCACCGGCAGCAGCACGGCCCGGACCTTCTCCGGCAGCTTTTTCCACACCGTGGCCGCCAGGGGCGTGGCGGCCACGCCGGCGATGATGAGGGCGGGCAGGTAGTTGCGCAGATAGTAGAGGAAGGACTTGTCCAGCAGGCCGGCGCCGAAGCCGAACAGGGCCTTGAGGTACAGCCCCAGCGCCCCGATGTCCTCCACGGCGAAGAGGGCCCAGCCGACGAGGATGAGCAGCAGGCCGTACACATGGCCCACCCAGCGGGGAGCCCTGTCCAGTACCCTGCCGAACCAGAACTTCTCAAACACCAGCAGGACAAAGTAGAACAGGCCCCACAGCAGGAAGTTCCAGCTGGCCCCGTGCCAGATGCCCGTGGCCGCCCAGACGATGAGCAGATTGAGCACCACCCGGCCCCGTTTTACCCGGCTGCCGCCCAGGGGGATGTAGAGATAGTCCCGGAACCAGGTGCCCAGGGAGATGTGCCACCGCCGCCAGAACTCCGTGGCCGAGCGGGAGACATAGGGGTAGTTGAAGTTCTCCAGGAACTCAAAGCCTAACATCCGGCCCAGGCCGATGGCCATGTCCGAGTAGCCGGAGAAGTCAAAGTAGATCTGGAAGCTGAAGGCGATGAGCCCCAGCCAGGCCCCCAGGGTAGTGAGGCTCGTGCCGGGGGTGGCCAGATACACGTCCCACAGCTTGCCGATGGAGTTGGCCAGCAGGACCTTTTTGCACAGGCCGATGACGAACCGCTGGATGCCGGCGGCAAAGCGGTCAAAGGAGTGCTCCCGCCGGTCCAGCTGGGACTCCACATCCTTGTAGCAGACGATGGGCCCGGCGATGAGCTGGGGGAACAGGGTGACGTAGGTGCCGAAGGTGAGGGGATTCTTCTGGGCGTGGGCATCCCCCCGGTAGACGTCCACGGGGTAGCTCATGGCCTGGAAGGTGTAGAAGCTGATGCCGATGGGCAGGGCCCGCCCCAGCTTGGGCATGAAATTCAGGCCGATAGAGGCCAGACTGCCGGCCAGAAAGTCCCAGTACTTGAAAAACACCAGCAGCGCCAGGCTGACGACGGCCGACCCGGCCACCGCCCACTTGGCGCCCCTGATGTTGTCCCGGGCCCTGCACCGGCCCACCAGTAGGCCGAACAGGTAATTCACCAGAATGGTGAACACCATCAGCAGGATGTACACCGGCTCGCCCCAGCCGTAGAACAGCAGGCTGAACAGCAGCAGCACCACGTTGCGCCACACCGGCGGCACGGCGTAGTAGACCAGCAGCACGGCGGGGAGGTAGAGGAACAGGAAGTATGGAGTGGAAAAGACCATGTGAGTACCTCTGGCAATTGAGAATTGGGAATGGACAATTGAGAATGGGCCGGGGCCTTAGACCGGCCAGGCGCACCCTAAACGTCGTACAAACCAAAACATACATCCGCACGAAGCGGACGCGGTAACGACGCTGGTCGATCCGGCTTTGCGCGCCGGAAACAGAAGGCTGCATCAAAGGACCGGCGGGGTTTTTCAAGGGGCGGCAGTCCCTTGAACGGCTTTTACGCCCGCTTTTGGCCGCTCAAAAGCGGGCCCCAGCGGAGCGTCCCGGCCCCGCAGGGCCGGAACTTCCCCGCAGTTTGGCTGGGATCAGAACAGAGCGTTGAACTCCTTGACGATGTCGGCGAACCGCTCGTTGACCACCATCATCACGTAGTTCCCGTTGGCCACAACGGTGGAGCACTCGGTCCAGATGCGGGTGGCCTCGGGGTACCAGGCGCCGCCGTTGGCCATGGTGTCCACCCGGGACTGGAGAATGGCGGCGGCCTGGGCGGCGGTGGCGGCGTCCTTGGCCTCCAGCACGGCGAACTCGCCGCTGTTCATGGTCATCATGCAGAGATAGACCAGGCACTGGGACAGGTCAAGGTCAGTGAGGCCGGCGTAGTAGTTGCCCAGGATGGCATCGCCCATCTCGGTGCCGGGCTCCACAAGCTGGAGGGAGCTGAACTCATAGCTGCCCAGGATGTGCTGGGCAAAGGCGGCCAGGTCCGCGGACTGGGGGGCCTCCTCCCAGCGGCAGCGGACCACGCAGGTGTCGGTCAGGTCGCCGTAGACGGCGGTGATGGTGGCGTGGCCGGGGGCCACGGCGGTGACGTTGCCGTGCTCGTCCACGGTGGCCACGGACTCGTCGCTGGAGGTGAAGGTGGGCTCCGCGTCCTGATCGGGCACGGCGGTGTAGGTCAGCCTCCAGCTGCTGCCGGCGGAGAACAGGGTAAAGTCGTGGGAGCTCAGCTCAAAGGTGGGGGCAGCGGGCTCCTGAGAGGGCTCCTCGGAGGGCTCAGGCTCCTGAGAAGGCTCCTGGCTGGGCTGCTGGGAGGGCTCCTGGGAAGGCTCCTGGCTGGGCTGCTGGGAGGGCTCGGGTTCCTGAGAGGGCTCCTGGCTGGGCTCGCCGGACGGGTCGGAGGAGGGCTCGGCGGGCTGGGAGGCGCTGGGGGTGTCCGAGGGGGAGGGCGCGGGGTCCTTGCCGCCGGAACAGGCGGCCAGCAGGGACAGGCACAGGGCAAGGGCCAGCAGGGCAGAGAGAGTCTTTTTCATGTCGGCTGCTCCTTATTTTTCTATAGTGACGGGCAGTGTAACCACTTGTTAGACGCAGGGGAGGGCAAAAAAGTTCCCTCGGCGGGGCAAAAAAATCGACGGCCCCTGGGCCGGGGCCGAGCGCGCGGCGGTAAGGGCGGCCCCGTGCGGCCGCCCTTACCGGTCTATCCCTTGAACAGCTCCGCGCAGAACTCCGCCAGGGCGCGGTTCACCGGGGTGTTCTGCGCCCAGAAGAGGGAGATGGCGTGCCGCTCCGGCAGGGGGAGCCAGGCCAGCTCCGGGTTGAAGCGGTTGACGCTCCACTCGTCAAAGATGGCGAAGCCGTCCCCGGAGGCCAGGGTGGCGGCGATGCTGGCGATGCGCTCCATGGGCCGGATCTCCGGCTGAAAGCCCAGGGAGCGGCACAGCAGCTCGTTCTGCTCCTGGGCCAGGGCGCGGGTGCTGTTGGGCAGGGTGAACAGCCGCCGGCCGGAGAAGTCGCTGGGCTTGAGATTTTTCTTGTGGGCCAGAGGGTCGTGGGCGGAGTAGAAGAACCCCCGGGAGATATAGGTCAGATGCCGGCTGAACAGCTGCCGCTGGGCGGGGGCGGAGTAGCAGTCGCCGCTGATGGTCAGCACCGCGTCCACGTCGCCCAGGTCCAGCCAGTCGAACATCTCCCGGCCCAGGCTGCCGTAGATGTTGAGCTCCAGCGGCGGGCTCTGCCGGGACAGGAATTCCCGGATGGCGCGCAGCTGCTCCCCCAGGGCCCAGTCCTCCACCACGGCCAGGCGGAAGATGTGGCTGGGCTGATGCTGGGCGCTGCGGGCCTCCCGCAGGAGCTTGGCCAGATGCTGCCGGCTGCGGAGCACATAGTCCAGCAGCATGGCCCCCGCCTCGGTGAGCTCCGCCCCCTTGGAGGTGCGGGAGAACAGCTTCAGGCCCAGCTCGTTCTCCAGGGCGGTGATCTGCTTGCTGACGGCGGGCGTGGAGACGTACAGCAGCTTGGCGCTGAGGGAAAAGCTGCCGGTCTGTGCCACGGAGACGAAATAATCCATCTGAAGATCGTTCACGGCGGAAGCCCCCCATCAAAACCTCTCTTTTTCGCCAGTATAACAAATACCCCCGGCTTTTGCAAGGGAGGGCGGGCATTTAACCGGAAAGTTAACGGGGGTTGTGGTTTATGTAATAGACAAAAAAGAGAGGGTCTGGTATAGTTGAATTATCCATAGCGACGAAAAATGCGGGCTCTCCTGCCCGCAGACCCTTTTGGAAACATTTTGTAAAATGCAAAAGGCAAGGAGCAGGATGCAGTATGCTGGATGTCACCAAGGTGGAATGGATGCCCATTCCGGAGCCGGAGCCCGGCGGGGAGCCCCACGTCAACTGCTTTCAGCGGACGCTGCTGGCCTTCGGCCGGCGGATGGGCCTGACGGAGGGGGAGGTCCTCCGGCTGGGCAGCTACTTCGGCGGCGGGATGCGCTGCGGCGGCACCTGCGGGCCGGTGAACGCCGGGCTGCTGGTGCTGGGCTGGCGCTTCGGGGACGACCCGGCGGCCGCCGAGCTGGGCCGGGAGTATCTGGAGGCCTTCGCCGCGGCCAACGGCAGCTGGCTGTGCGCGGACATCCGGGACGAGGAGCACAGCCGGTGCGACGGCGCCATTGACTGGGCCGTGAGCTGGCTGGAGTCCAGGTGGAGCGAAAGACAGGAATCTGTGTAAGGGAGGAGCAACTGTTGGGAATCTTAGTAACAGAGGGCATGTCGAAGTTCTTCGGCGGCGTCAAGGCCCTCAACGGGGTGGACCTGGACGTGAAGGAAGGCACCGTCCACGGTCTGATCGGCCCCAACGGCAGCGGTAAGACCACGACCTTCAACGTGATCACCGGGGTGTACAAGCCCACTGCCGGCAGCATCAAATTCTGCGGGGAGGAGATCGGGGGCCTGAAGCCCTACGAGATCACGGCCAAGGGCATCGCCCGCACCTTCCAGACCCCCAAGACCATGACCAAGATGAGCGTGGTGGACAACGTGATGTGCGGCCGCTACTGCCGCACCAAGGCGGACGTGGGGGGCACCTTCTTCCGCCTGCCCTTCACCAAGTCCAAGCAGGAGAAGCAGATCCGGGAGGACGCCATGCGCAGCCTGGAGTTCGTGGGCCTGGCGGGCAAGGCGCAGCGCATGGCCGGCGACCTGGCCTGGGCCGACCAGCAGCTGCTGCAGATCGCCCGCGCCATGGCTACGGAGCCCAAGCTGCTGCTGATGGACGAGCCCACCGCCGGCATGGGCGCGGGGGAGAGCGAGCGCATGGAGGAGATCATCAAGGAGCTGAAGCGCCAGGGCATGACCATCATCCTCATCGCCCACGACGTGAAGCTGGTGACCCGGGCCTCCGACACGGTGACGGCCATCGAGTTCGGCATGAAGATCGCCGAGGGCCTGCCCGAAGAGGTCAAAAATAATCCGAAGGTGGTGGAAGCGTACCTTGGAACGGACTGATATCATCCTGCAGGTCAAGGACCTGTCAGTGTATTACGGGCCCATCCGCGCCATCAAGCGGATCGACCTGGAGGTGCGCCGGGGCGAGATCGTGGCCCTCATCGGCGCCAACGGAGCGGGCAAGTCCACGCTCATCAACGCCATCATCGGCCTGCAGCGGGCCAAGGGCGGCAGCATTACTTACCTGGGTAAGGACATTACCCGCCAGTCCACCGACAAGACCATCGCCTCCGGCATCTCCGTGGTGCCCGAGGGCCGCGGGATGCTGGCCCAGATGACCGTCATGGAGAACCTCCAGATGGGGGCCTATCACCACAAGGTGGACTTCAACAAGAACCTGGAGATGGTCTTTGACTACTTCCCCATCCTGAAGGACCGCCAGTGGCAGAAGGCGGGCACCCTCTCCGGCGGCGAGCAGCAGATGCTGGCCATCAGCCGGGCCATCATCGGCTCCCCCACGCTGCTGATCCTGGACGAGCCCTCCCTGGCCCTGTCCCCGGCCTACGTGGACACGATCTTCAAGATCTTCCGCCGCCTGCGGGAGGACGGCATCACCATCCTCCTGTCCGAGCAGAACGCCCGCAAGGCCCTTCAGTACTCCGACCGGGGCTACGTGCTGGACCTGGGCGAGAGCGTGCTGAACGGTCCCTCCGCGGACCTGATGAACGACCCGAAGGTCATCACGGCCTATCTGGGCGGCTGAGAAAGGGGGAAGGTAATTATGCAGGCATTTCTCGCGCAGTTAGTCAACGGCCTGGCAATGGGCGGCATTTACGCCCTGCTGGTGCTGGGCATGAACCTTCTCATGCTGGTAAGAAATATCGTGCACCACTGCTTCTCTCACATCGTGGTGCTGGACGTGTGTGTGGGCTGGCTGGTGTACACCAAGACCCAGAGCGTGATCCTGGCCTTCCTGCTGATGTTCGTGTGCGGCGTGCTGGCCACCGTGGCCACCGAGCCGCTGTTCCGCCCCCTGTCCAAGCGGGGCGCCGAGCTGGAGACCATCGTGCTGGCCATGGGCGTGGGCATCATCATCACCGAGCTCATCGCCCAGTGCTTCAACAAGGGCCAGGTCATCGCCGTGCCCAACGAGCTGAAGCTGGTGAACAAGCAGATCCGCTGGGGCGTGGTGTCCTTCTCCGTGGGCGACATCATCGCCATCGCCGTGTGCATCGTGGCGGCCCTGCTCATCGTGTGGTTCCTGTTCAAGACCTCTGAGGGCCGGGCCATCCGGTCCATGGCCCTGAACCTCCGGGTGTCCCGGATGCTGGGCGTGCCCTTCGGCCGCACCGGCGTCATCGGCTTCGGCATCGCCGGCCTGCTCACCGCCGTCATCGCCCTGGTGTGGATGATGTGCATGGGCTACGCCAGCTCCGAGCTGGGCGACTCCCTGGCCGTGAAGGCCATCATCCTGATGCTGTTCGCCGGTCAGGGCGACATCCGCGGCGGCATCCTGTCCTCCTTCCTGATGGGCGTGGTGGAGTCCATGGCCACCACCTACCTGCCGGGCAAGTGGACCAACGCCATCTTCTATGGCGCGATCATGCTCATCATCATCTGGCGACCCAACGGCCTGTTCGCGAAACAGGCCAAGGACTGAGGAGGTGTATGCCATGTCTGCCGGTATCAGCTATTTTCTGACCCTTGTCATCGTATACATCATCGTGGTCTGGGGCGCTCTGATCCCCTTCCGGGCGGGCCTGCTCTACAACGGCACGGTGTACTGCATGGCCGTGGGCGGCTACCTGGCCGCCTACGCCAGCAAGAACCTGGGCTGGGGCTTCTGGCCGTGCATCCTGGGGGCCATCATCCTGGCCCTGATCTTCGGCTTCCTGCCCGCCCTGGGCTTTGCCCGCACCAACGGCATCGTCACCGCCGTGTCCTCCATGGCGCTGATCTTCATCATCCAGTCCGTCATCCGCAACATCAAGCTCCTGGGCGGCTCCAGCGGCATCTACAACATCCCCAAGGTGCAGCACCTGCTGCTGTTCGCCGTGATCGTGCTGCTCATCATGGGGTGCTTCCTCTACCGGCTGGATCACTCGCGGATCGGCCGGGCGTTGGAGGCCATCAGCACCGACGGCGATATGGCCGCTACCCTGGGCATCAACAACCGCAGGCTCACCGTGCTGGCCCTGACCCTGTCCTCCGTGTTCGCCTCCGTGGCCGGCGTCATCTACGCCTTCAACCTGCGCCTGGTGTACCCCGACGCCTTCGGCTTCTCCTTCCTGCTGAACGTGATGACCATGCTGTTCGTGGGCGGCCGGTACACCCAGTGGGGCGTGCTCATCTCCGCCCCCGCCCTGTGGGCCATCAGCACCTACATGCCCAAGAGCGTCCAGAAGCTGTCCAACTACATCTACGCCGTCATCCTCATCGTGGTCCTCATGGCCCGGCCGGAGGGCATCATCACCCGAAGCATGGTGCAGAAGATCAAGCTGTTCTTCACCGGCCTGTTCCGGAAGGCCCCCGCCAAGGAAGAGGGCTGAGCCCCTTCCCCCACCCAGTATTCAAGGCGTCTGCCTGAATAAAATAACGGAAAGGAAGAAAAAGAATGAAACTGAAGCGTCTGTCCGCGATCCTGCTGGCCCTGGCGATGGTGTTTGCCCTGGCCGCCTGCTCCGGCGGCACCACCAAGCCCAGCGAGTCCACCAACCCCTCTCCCTCCGCCCCCACCGACTCCCAGGAGCCCTCCGGCAACGACGGCCCCGTGGTCTCCGAGTGGGTCATCCCCGTGCTGAGCGCCGTCACCGGCCCCATCGCCTTCGTGGGCGAGCCTGCCGCCTGGGCCGCCCAGTACGCCGCTGACCAGATCAATGCCGCCGGCGGCATCAACGGCGTCCCCGTCCGCGTGGAGATCCACGACACCGAGTTCTCCCCCGAGACCGGCGCCCAGATCGCCTCCGGCCTGGTGGGCAACTCCCTGTTCATCCTGGGCTGCATGGCCGCCCCCGTCAGCACCGCCATCGGCCCCATCGTCTCCGAGGCCGGCGTGCCCAACGTGGGCTCCTACTCCTTCGCCTACCTGCGTGACGAGTTCGCCCCCTACGCCTACGGCTACATGAGCGACTCCGAGGCCGGCGACCTGGCCGCCTGCACCGCCTGGTGCGAGGCCAAGGGCTACAAGAACATCGTTCTGGTCTACGACCCCACCGACGAGTCTATGACCGCCTCCCGCACCCTCTTTGAGAAGGAGCTGGGCAACTACGGCATCAACATCACCGGCATCGTCGAGGTGGAGACCGGCACCCTGAACGTGGGCTCCGCCGCCGTCCAGGCCCTGAACTACAAGGACGCCGACGCCTACTTCCTGGTCCTCCGCAAGGACGAGGCCTCCAAGATGATCGTTGAGATGCGCAACCGCGGCGTGGACTCCGGCGAGAAGTTCTTCTGCACCTTCTCCGCCTTCGACCAGGGCCTCATCGACCTGGCCGGCGAGGCCGGCGAGGACGTCTATGTCTGGACCAAGCTGGACGTGGACTACAACGGCGACGACTGGAACGCCCTGTGCGCCGCCTACGCCGAGAAGTTCGGCACCAACCCCTCCGCCCCTCCCGTCCCCGGCTTCTACAACGCCATGATCGCCCTCAAGCAGTGCTATGAGGAGCTGAACATCACCGGCGACCCCGCCAAGCTGGCCGAGGAGCGTCAGGCCATCGCCAACTGGTTCTACAACAGCCCCGTGGTCCAGGGCATCCAGGGCCCCGTGCAGTGGACCAAGGGCGAGATGACCGCCACTCCCTTCAACTATCAGATCAAGAACGGCGCCTTCGTGAAGGTGGAGTTCTAAGAGAGATCAGGTTTTCCCCCGGAAAAGCCGGGCCGGTGATCCGGCCCGGCCTTTCCGGCATTTCTGAAGGGCCAACACAGAAAGGAACCGAGCCTATGTTAGAGATCAACGGCATCAATCACTTTGCCATCAGCGTGCCCGACCTGGAGGAGAGCGCGGCCTGGTACCAGCGGGTATTCGGCTTCACTCCCCTGGACTACAGCGAGATCCCCGGCACCGGCGTCCGGGTGTGCCACATGCAGGGGAAGGGCTTCCTCCTGGAGATCTTCTGCCCGCCCAACGGCAACCCCCTGCCCGCCGACCGGCGGGTGCCCAACCTGGACTTCATGACCCACGGCAACAAGCACATCTCCTTCGGCGTGAAGGACGGCCGGGCCGCCAAGGCCCAGCTGGAGGCCATGGGGGTGGACGTGGCCTTCGTGGCCGAGGTGGACGGCACCTACGGCGTGTTCATCCGGGACAACACCGGCAACCTCATCGAGATCTTTGAGGAGGGCTGAGCATGTTCCGCACCATGGTACTGCACACCGTCAACCTGGACCGCATCGCCAGCTGCGAGCGGTGGTACTGGCAGCTGCACGGCCCCCAGCTGGCCCGGCGCTACGGCCCCTGGCTGGCGCGGTTCGAGAGCTTCCGCGCCCTGCCCGCCCCCGCCGGGGCGGAGCGCTTCGGCGCCACCAACTGGCTGGCCACCTCCGGCTACTGGCGGGAGGCCCCCCTCACCGGCCCCCGGGGGGAGATGGCCCTCAGCACTCCGCCGGAGCACGCCTACAGCTACGGCATCTGCGTCCCGCCCCAGTGCACCGAGGACTTCAAGGGCTCCGAATGGGCCCCGGAGGAGAAGGCCCCCATCCGCTGGGTGCAGCTGTTCCGCTGGCCGGAGGGAGTCGGCCGGGAGGAGGGGGACGCCTGGTATC
>CAVJBM010000202.1:275-4635 GCA_963647775.1 Anaerovibrio sp. | reverse complement strand
CCCCCGAGGCCTGCGCCCGGCCGGAGCTGCTGCGCTTTTTCAGCTTCCGCGCCCTGGACGAGGAGGTCCGCCTGCCCGGCGAGTGGAAGCCGGGCACCGAGCACCTGATGAAGGGCGACCCCCACCGGGACCACAGCTGGGACCGCATGAGCGAGCTGTGGTTCGAGACCTTCTCCGACTGGGAGAAATTCATTTCCGCCCCCTTCACCGCCCCTGCGTGGGCGGCGGGGGAGCGCCTGCCCTTCCTGCCGGAGGGGGACATGGTCAGCGCCTTCCTGCTGGAGCGGCCCGCCTATGACTGGCTCCGGGAGCACCGGGGCTGGCTCTGATCCGGCAAAACTGAGCAGAAAAACCGCCCCGCCGCTGGAGCCAGCGGCGGGGCGGTTTTTTTCGCGCAAAAGAGTGATTGACAGGGCGGGTCTATTGTGATAGACTAAGGCCAAGAAAGGTCTATCGCAATAGACCGACGGAGGTGTTCAGCATGGATCGATATAAGCTGGCGGAGGGGGAGTACCGCTTCGTCTGCGTGGTATGGGAGCACGAGCCGGTGCACTCCGGCGCCCTGGCGGAGCTGTGCCGGGAGGAGCTGGGCTGGAAGAAGTCCACGGTGTACACGGTGCTGAAAAAGCTGACGGACCGGGGCGTCCTGCGCAGCGAGGGGGCGGTGGTCACCTCCCTGGTGTCCCGCCAGCAGGTCCAGCGGTACGAGAGCGAGCAGCTGATCGACCGGGCCTTCGGCGGCTCCCTGCCGTCCTTCCTGGCGGCCTTCATGGGGGGACGCACCCTCAGCGACGGGGAGGCGGAGGAGCTGAAGGCCCTCATCGACCGATACCGGGAGGAGGATGGACATGGTTAACTTCCTGAACAGTCTGGCGGGCTGGCTGGAGGGGCTGGTGGGCATGAGCGTCACCGCCGCCTGGGCCGCCGCCGTGATCGCCCTGCTGTGGCTGGTGCTGCGGCGGCGTGCGCCCCGGTGGGTGTGCGCCCTGCTGTGGCTGGTGGTGTTCGCCCGGCTGCTGGTGCCCGTCAGCTTCCGCAGCCCCGTGTCCGCCGTGCCCCCTGCGGTGGCGGCTGTGGAGCTGCCCGACAGCGCCGGGGCCGACCCCATGCCCACCCTCTCCCTGCCGGGGGAGACCGTCCCCGCCGTGCCCACCGGGCCGGCGACGGCGGAGCCGGCGGCCAGCCCCGCCCCCGGCCCGGTGACCTCCGTCTCTCCGGCGGAGCCCCTGCCCTCCGGGGACCCGGTGATCTCCACCGACCCCGTGGGGCCCATCCGGGACCCCGTGGCCGCCCCGGCCTTCACCTGGCGGACGGCCCTGGCGGCGGTGTGGCTGTTTGGGGCAGCGGCCATGGCGGGCTACGCCCTGTTCTCCTACCTCCGGCTGCGCCGCACGGTGTATGACGCCGTGCGCACCGAGCCCGGCGTGTGGGAGCACCCGGCCCTCCGCTCCCCCTTCCTGCTGGGGGTGGGGAAGCCGCGGATCTATCTGCCCACCGGCCTTACCGGGGACACCCGGGCCTTCGTCCTGGCCCACGAGCGGGCCCACATCCGCCGGGGGGACTGGCTGGTGAAGCCCCTGTGCTGGCTGGCCCTGTCCCTCCACTGGTTCAACCCCATGGCGTGGGCGGCCTTCGCCCTTATGGGCGCGGATATGGAGGCCGCCTGCGACCAGGCGGTGCTCCGCCGGCTGGGGGAGGGGGTCAAGGCGGACTACTCCGCCGCCCTGCTGACCCTGGCCATGGGCCGCCGGAGGGTCCCCGCCCCCTGCCCCCTGGCCTTCGGCGAGGGGAGCGCCAAGGGGCGCATCAAGGGCATCCTGAACTACCGCCGGCCCGCCTTCTGGGTGGTGCTGCTGGCGGTGCTGGCGGCCGTGGCCGCCGCCGTCTGCCTGCTCACCGACCCCGTGCCCGCCGGGAAGAACGACCCCCTGCCCCTGCGGGAGTCCCCGCTGGCGGAGGGCAGCTTCGAGGGGGGCGCCGCCGTCCGGTGGGACGGGAAGCTGGTGGCCTGGGGCGATCTGGCCTGGGATGGGAGCACCGCGGAGGATCCCCTTGTGCTGGCGGAGAACGTGGCCGCCGTGTATTCCTACTCCAGCCTGACTGATCTGCTCTGCATCGACCGGGCCGGCGGCCTGTGGACCGTGGGGAACGGCTGGCTGGCGGGGGAAAACGCGGCCGACCGCAGCAGCGTCACCTACATCATGGACGACGTGGTGTACGTCTGCGCCCACCCAAGCTACGCCTTTGCCATCAAATCAGACGGCACCCTGTGGACCTGGGGGTACAACGGCCAGCTGCCTGGCGAGGACGGCCCGCGCTTCGGCTACTACGGCCCCGTGCAGATCATGGAGGACGTGATCGACGCGGCCATCTGCGGAACGAAGGGCGGCCGCGTGGTGAAGCGGGACGGCACCCTCTGGCTGTGGAACGAGGAAGACCCCACCCTCCGCCAGGTGGGCGAGGGCGTCCGGGCTGTGTTTGACCAGCAGCTGCTCCTGGGCACGGACGGCACCCTCTACGGCTGCCCCGTGGACTTGGATAAGCTGCCCGAGGTGGGCCTGGTGCCCATCCTCACCGACGTGGTCCGGGTGTGCCGCCCCACGGACATGTGCGGGATCCGGGGGGCCATCCGCAGCGACGGCACCCTTTGGGTGTGGAGCGCCCAGGAGGGCACCGACGACTACACCCTCCGGGACGAGCCCCGGCAGGTGATGGACGGCGTGGCCGACATGGTCTCCAGCCGGGAGGAGACCTATATTCTCAAGACCGACGGCACCCTGCTCCGGCTGGACAACGGCGCGATCCCGGCTGGAGAGGCCCCCACCGGGGAGGAGCCCATTATACCGGACTTTTCTGCCGCCGGGGAGATGACCTTCAAGGGCCCGGGCGGGGAGAGCGGGCCCGATGAGCCCGCGCCCAGCGCGTCCGAGCCCGCCGAGCCCAAGCCCGACCTGACCCTGCGGCCCTCCTCCATCGCCGCAGGCGGCGATCGGGGCACGGACGTCTGGGTCATCCGGGCGGACGATACGCTGATCACCTGGGGCGAGGCGGAGTTCGGCGAGGCGATCCCCCTGAACGACCCCCTGGAGGTGATGGAGCATGTCGCCGCCGTGTCTCTCAGCTACCTTGCCACCACCCTCTGCATCGACCGGCAGGGCCGCCTGTGGACCGTTGGGACCAGCGGCCTGGAGAGCGATGAGGGCTTCGACCGCTACCGCGTCAGCTACATCACCGACAACGTGGTGTACGCGAGATTCTTTGCCGGGGTGGGGTACGCCCTGAAGGCAGACCGCACCCTGTGGATGTGGGGGAAGGACCCGGTGCTGCCCGGCGAGCGCCGGGAGGGCTATATGACCCCGGAGAAGGTCATGGACGACGTCATCGATATGCAGATCGCCCCGCAGGGCGGCCTGTGCGTGGTGAAGTCGGACTACACGGTGTGGGCCTGGAACTATTTCAATCTGGAGCCCCTGAAGCTGTGCGAGGGGGTCAGGGAGCTGGGCGCCTTTTCTGTGCTGGGCGTCGACGGCGTCCGGTATCGGTGGGACCCCGGCTCCTACGATCAGCCGGTGATCCTGGGTGCGCCCGTGGAGGATAAGCCCGGCATGGACTACATGGGCTGCCGTCTGGAGGACGGTGATCTGTGGGCATACGCGGAGGACGGCCGGGAGCCCCGGCTGGTGGCCTCCGACGTGGCGGAGGTGACCTACAACGAGGAGGAGTACATCATCCTGAAGCGCGACGGCACCCTGCTCCGGGTGGCCATCGAGCCCGGGAAGTACCTGGAGTCCCCCTACGACGGCGTCGTGGAGACCCTGCCCATCAAGGGCCAGGGCTGGGCCGCCGCGCCCGAGGAGGTAGATCAGGAGGGCTATGAGGTGCTGGCCACCGCCCATCTGGATGTGGACGGCGACGGCAGGGAGGACGGGATCTCCGCCTTTCGCCGGGCCGGGGAACAGTTCGGCTGCCACCTGGGCATCCTGGCGGACGGCCGGTGGGACACCGTGGACCTGCCGAAGGAGGACGGCGCGCCCGTCCTCTCCACCGTCACCGACGCCGACGGCCGCACGGTGGTGCTGGCCATCTGGCGCTATATCGGGACCTTTACCGGCGACGCCAACGCTCACCCCTTCCGCTGGGAGGACGGGAAGATCGTGGAGCTGTCCATGCCCGATCTGGACGCCACGGGCGGCTTCACCGGGCAGGCCGAGTATCTGCCGGACCGGCAGGTGCATGTGACGGTGCCCGCCACCGGATTTGAGACGGAGTTCACCCTCCCCGACGGCGTTGACCCCGACGGGGCCTACGGGCCCGACGGACAACTGGACCCTGCTGCCGCCCAGCCGGAGTTCCTCTATGC
>CAVJBM010000202.1:0-265 GCA_963647775.1 Anaerovibrio sp. | reverse complement strand
CTATGCGGCAGAGCGGGCCGCCCGCGGTGTGCGCAACGGGAGGTCCGGGCTGCTGCTGACCCAGGGCCTGTTCGGCGGCCCGGCCGGCGACTACACCGAGCTGGGCCGGCTGTATACCTTCCTCACCTGGAGCGGGACGGACTATGTGGTGCTGGATCAGTGGTTCAGCGCCATCGACCGGGCGGCGTGAGCCCATGCTTGCAGAAAACGAATGAAAGACTAACTATTAAAAGTCAAGGCTAAATTGTGGATTGGCGAAAAAAGC
>CAVJBM010000201.1:0-2638 GCA_963647775.1 Anaerovibrio sp. | reverse complement strand
ACCGTACTCATCACCGGCGCAGCAGGGACCATCGGCCGGGCCGCGGCGGCGGCGTTCTTCCGGGCTGGGGCCAGCCTGGCCCTGGTGGACGTGGACCGTGACAGGCTGGCACAGATGGCCGCGGAGGAGGGCTTCGGCCCCCGGGCGCTGCTGCTGGCGGCGGATGTCACCCGGGAGGAGGACGTGGCCGGCTATGTCCGGCAGACCGTGGAGCGCTTCGGCTCCATCGACGTGTTCCACAACAACGCGGGCGTCACCGGGGCCCGGGGCCCCATCACCGAGATGGACGCCGACCGCTTCCGCCGACTGCTGGACATCAACGTCACCGGCATCCTGCTGGGGCTGAAGCACGTGCTGCGGCAGATGTACGCCCAGGGCAGCGGCGCGGTGGTCAACACCGCCTCCCACAAGGGGCGGCTGTGCGCGGCGGGCAGCGGGGACTACTCCGCGTCCAAAGCCGCCGTCATCATGCTGACGAAGGCCGCGGCGCTGGAGGCCGCCCCCCACGGCGTGCGGGTGAACTGCGTCATGCCGGGGATCGTCCGGTCGGAGATGATCCTGTCCCGCCGCCGGCAGCAGTCCCCGGGGCTGACCGACGGGGAGATCGAGCAGGCCGCGGCGGGGGCCATCCCCCTGGGCCGCTGGTGTACGCCGGAGGAGGTGGCCGACGCGGTGATGTACCTGGCGTCCGACCGGGCGGCCTACCTGACGGGGACGGAGCTGCGCCTGGACGGCGGCACCACCGCCGCCTATCTGTGACCGGGCCGCAGAATACGGCGAAGGCCGCGGCATTTGCCGCGGCCTTCCTTTTTGATCAGACCCCGCCGTTGACGATGCGGGGGCAGGCCTCTTTAACCATCTCCGCAAACCGGGAGCTGCATTACAGCTCCTTCCTGAGGATCACGATCTCTTCCGTCCGGCGTTCCTCCGCAAATCCGTGCTTCAGAAAAAGTGTGACCGCCGGGTTGTCGATCGCAATATCATCATAGAGGACTGAGATCCCGTTATTTTTCGCTATGGAGCACAGCAGCGCCAGCGCCTCGCTCCCATAGCCTTTTTCCCTGTATTTTGAATAGATGATCACATTGGCCGTCTCATGCTGTAGTCCGGCATCGTAGTGATATGCGATCTCTCCAACGAACTGACCGTCTTCATTTTTCAGATATCTATAATACCGCTTGTCCCCGCGGCAGGCGATCCAATCGTCATACCAGCCGCTCCATTGATCCTCCGGCCAGGGGATCGTCCCGCCCCACGCATGATTGTAGGACATGGTATCTTCATCGGCCAGCATCATTTGCCGGAACCACAGGTCCTCATATTTGGGCTCATATAAAGTAAGCATCGTTACCTCCTGTAAATGGCGATTTGTCTTTGCCTGAATTTTAGCAGATCGCGCGGCGCTTTTCAATCGTTTCATCGATGTAAAAAATAACGGCCTGTAAGAAACGACTTACAGACCATTACACTTGGTGACCCAGCGGGGACTCGAACCCCGGACCTTCGCCTTAAAAGGGCGTTGCTCTACCAACTGAGCTACTGGGTCGTATTGAGTTGAGGGCGGGCGCGGGCCGGGAAGCAGCCCGCGCCGACGATGGCTGGGATGGCTGGACTCGAACCAGCGGATGCGGGAGTCAAAGTCCCGTGCCTTACCACTTGGCTACACCCCAATGTGTGGGATTGAGGCAAGGGCCGGAGCGGACGCTCCGGCCCTTAGCCACAGTATGGGGTGGGTAATGGGACTCGAACCCACAACACCCGGAACCACAATCCGGTGCTCTGCCAATTGAACTATACCCACCATGTTCTGTTGTACGCCGCCAGAACGGCTTGGCACGCCTGAAGGGACTCGAACCCCTGACCCACTGCTTAGAAGGCAGTTGCTCTATCCACCTGAGCTACAGGCGCGTGTGGAGCGGGTGATGGGAATCGAACCCACGCGACCAGCTTGGAAGGCTGGGATTCTACCATTGAACTACACCCGCATGGTCGTGGCCGACTTCACTTGTCAGCCGGAATATCATAGCATAAAGCCCCCCTTCTGTCAATCCCCCGGCGCAGATTTTCTTTGCGGAACGGCAGGATTTTCCCACATAATGCGGCTCCGGCGGCCCATGCTATGGGGGAACGGAGGGATGGAGGCTGGAGCGGTTCTGGTATTTTTTTCTATACAGCTTCTGCGGCTTTCTGCTGGAGAAGGGCTTTGCGTGGGCCACCCGCCACCCGAAGCGGGACCGGAAATGCCTGCTGGTGCTGCCGCTGTGCCCGGTGTACGGGCTGGGGGCGCTGGCGGTGCTGGCCCTGGCGGGGAACGGCGGGCCCCTGCGGGTGATGGCGGCGGGGGTGCTGGGCGGCACGGGGGCGGAGCTGGCGGCGGGGGCCTTCTGCCGGTATGTGCTGGGGGTGGAATTCTGGAGCTACCGGGGCGTGCGGGGGAACGTGGCGGGGCTGATCTGCCCGCAGTTTTCGGCGGCGTGGGCGGGGCTGGCGCTGGCGCTGGTGTACGGGGTGCAGCCGCTGCTGGCGGAGCTTGTGCCCCGTCTGCCGGAGGGGCTTGGGGCGGCGCTGGCTGTGGTGACGGGGAGCGACCTGCTGGTATCGGCGGCGGCTCTGCGCCGCGCGGGAAGCACCGACGTCC
>CAVJBM010000200.1:0-4494 GCA_963647775.1 Anaerovibrio sp. | reverse complement strand
GCGACCTCGTTGTGCTCGGTCTTGGCCAGCACGCCCAGCTTCCACAGCTCCTCGTTCAGGTCGGCCATGTAGGCCGCCACCCGGGGCTTGATGACGCCGAAGTAGTGGTCGTCCAGCTCCTGGCCCTTGGGGGGCTTGGCGCCGAACAGGGTGCGGCCGCAGAACATCAGGTCCCGGCGCTTCTTGTAGAGGTCCGCGTCCACCAGAAAGTACTCCTGCTCGGGGCCCACGCTGGTGCGCACGCACTTCACGTCGGTGCTGCCAAACAGGCGCAGGATGCGCATGGCCTGCTTGTTCAGGGCCTCCATGGACCGCAGCAGGGGGGTCTTTTTGTCCAGCGCCTCGCCGCCGTAGGAGCAGAAGGCGGTGGGGATGCACAGGGTCTTGTCCTTGATGAAGGCGTAGGAGGTGGGGTCCCAGGCGGTGTAGCCCCGGGCCTCGAAGGTGGCCCGCAGGCCGCCGGAGGGGAAGGAGGAGGCGTCGGGCTCGCCCTTGATGAGCTCCTTGCCGGAGAACTCCAGGATCACACGCCCGTCGGGGGCGGGGGAGATGAAGCTGTCGTGCTTCTCGGCGGTGACGCCGGTGAGGGGCTGGAACCAGTGGGTGAAGTGGGTGGCCCCGTGGGCCACGGCCCAGTCCTTCATGGCCTTCGCCACGGCGTCGGCCACGTGGACGTCCAGGGCGGCGCCCTCGTCGATGGTCTTTTTCAGGGAGCGGTACACGCCGGGCTCCAGCATGGAGCGCATGACGCGGTCGTCAAAAACAAGGCTGCCAAAGGTCTCGGTCAGTTCGCTGTTCATAACTATGTTTCTCCTCTCAGTCTGATATGTCGCACGCCCGTCAGAGCGTCTCTTTTGTGTGGATCAGGTTCACGATGAGCTCATGCCGGGGGGTGGGCACGCCGTACCTTTTGCCCAGCCGCACCACGGCGCCGTTGATGAAGTCGATCTCGGTCCTTCTGCCCCGGTCCATGTCCTGGCACATGGAGGCCCGGCCGGCGGCCAGGGCCCGGGCGGCGGCCAGCACGGTCTCCTTCACCGCCGCAGGGTCGAATTTCTGCCCGTCTGCCGCGGCCACGGCCACGGCCTCGTCAATGAGGGATTCCAGGATGGCCCGGGCGTGGGGCTCCTCGGCCATGACGCCGATCTCGCACCCCAGCAGGGCGGTGACGGGGTTCACCGTCATGTTCACGAACAGCTTCTCCCACAGGAGCCGGTCTACGTCGGGGCAGAGCTCGGTGTCGATGCCGGCGGCCTGAAAGGCTTCGGCCACAGCGCGGGCGGCGGCCTCGTTCCCGGCGGGGGAGCCCACGTGGGTGACCCCCGCGCCGGAGTGGAAGATGACGCCGGGGCCCTCGGCCACGCAGTTGTGCTTGGTGGTGCCCAGCAGGAGCCGCTGTCGCGGGGCGAAATCCTCCATGATGTCCAGGTTGCCCATGCCGTTCTGCAGGGAGAGCACCAGGGTCTCCGGCCCGATGAGGCCGGAATTGCCCTCCAGCGCCGCCCGGCTCACCGTGTCCTTCACGAACAGGATGGCCAGGTCGGCGGGCTCCTCCGCCGTGCCGCTGAGGGCGGCGGGGACTGGATAGGTGCGCTCCGTGCCGTCCGATTCCCGGCAGCGGATGCCGTGGGCATTGACGGCGTCCACCGTCTCCCGGCTCACGTCGTACAGCTTCACGTCCTGGGTCCCGCTGAGCAGACCGGCGAACAGGCAGCCCATGGCCCCCGCGCCGATAATGCCGATCTTCATGCGACTCCTCCTTAAAATAAAAGTTTTATTTGATCTCGCAGATCCAGCCCTCCGGGGCGGGCAGAGTGCCGTGCTGGATGGCCAGCAGGGTGTCGTACAGCTTGCCGATGGTGGCGCCCGTCCCGTCGAAGTGATATTCCCTGCCGTGATCCACGATGGTGCCCACCGGGGAGATGACGGCGGCGGTTCCGCACAGACCGCACTCGGCAAAGCTGTCCAGTTCGTCCAGCCGCACGGGGCGCTCCTCGGTCCTGAGCCCCAGGTAGTGCTCCGCCACGTACAGCAGGGACCGCCGGGTGACGGAGGGCAGGATGCTGTCCGACTTAGGGGTCACCAGGGTGCCGTCCTTCTTGACGAACAGCACGTTGGCGCCGCCGGTCTCCTCGATGTACGTTCTGGTGGCGGGGTCCAGATAGAGATTCTCGTCAAAGCCCTTGGCGTGGGCGTCCGCGATGGCGTACAGGCTCATGGCGTAGTTCAGGCCGGCCTTGATGTGGCCGGTGCCGTGGGGGGCCGCCCGGTCGAGGTCGGAGATGCGCACCCGCAGGGGCTTGGTGCCGCCGCTGAAATAGAAGCCCACCGGCGAGGCGAACAGCCGGAACTGATACTCCGTGGCGGGCTTCACCCCCAGCACCGCGTCGGTGCCGAAGACGAAGGGCCGCAGGTAGAGGGAGCCGCCGCTCTCGTGGCTGGGCACCCACTTGCGGTTGGCCTTGACCACCCTGCGCACCGCCTCCATGAACATCCCCTCGGGCAGGGGGGGCATCATCATCCGCACGCAGGAGTCGTGGAGCCGCTGCTCGTTCAGGTCCGGGCGGAAGCACACCAGCCGCCCGTCGGCGGTGCGGTAGGCCTTCAGCCCCTCGAAGCAGGTCTGGGCGTACTGGAGCACACAGGCGGACTCGCTGAGGCGGACGGTGGCGTCGGCGGTGAGCCGGCCCGGCTGCCAGGCCCCGTTTTCATAGAGGGCCACATAGCGCTTGTCGGTCTTGTGATAGGCGAAGCCCACGGGCGGGGCCAGAGGGGTTTCCTGTTTCATGCTGATCTTCCTTTCTGCGAAAAGCGGCGGAGGCGCCCTGGGACCTTACGCCCCGGACGCCTCTGCCCGTTCTCTCGCATATGGCGGCGTCCATGGGGGCCACAGAAACACCATTTCCTTTACGAGGGGGAATTATACGCCTGTTTTGCAATTTGTCAACACGAAAATTGCAAAAACTGCGTTTTGACGGAAAAATACGCCCGCCGACTGCGGCAAAACGCCACATTGACGATTTGTAGAACGGGTGATTTGTGGAGTTCAAGCCACACTGGTGCGAAATCAAAAATAGAAAATCGTGTTTGAAGCACGTTCAAACGCCGATAGACGGAAAACTTGCAGAATTAAACGAAAAATGCGGGCCGGGCCGCATTTTGCCCGCCGGGCATAGGCTGGCGGAGGGGAGCGGCTGCCTTTTTCTCCCGCGGGAGGGAAAATAGGGGATTGTATTCCCACCCGGTTTCATGTATAATCAGAATCGTAAATCAAATCAGCATAAAGGAAGTGAGCGGATGTGAAAAAAGGGATCCAGCCCAGCGGGCTGCTCACCCGGAGAAAGCTCCTCAGCGCGTCGGTGAAGGTGTTCCTGGAAAAGGGGTACGAGGGGGCCACCGCCAAGGAGATCGCGGAGCTGGCCGGCGTATCCACCGGGGCGCCCTTCCTCCTGTTCGGCAATAAGGAGGGGGTGCTGCTGGAGCTGGTGAAGCAGATGTTCACCGGCCAGTTCCACACGGCGGAAAAGCTGGCGGGGCCGGAGGCCGACCCCCTGCTGCTCTACGCGGTGGAGACCGGCCTGCAGCTTCACATCACCGAGCTGTCCGAGCCCCTGCGGGAGCTGTACGTCACGGCCTACACCCTCCCCTCCACCGCGGACTATATCTACGAGCAGATGGTGGCCCGGCTGGAGCACATCTTCGCCCCCTACCTGCCCAAGCTGGAGCGCAAGGACTTCTACGAGCTGGAGGTGGCCTCCGCCGGGGTCACCCGCAGCTTTATGGCCAAGCCCTGCGACCTGTACTTCACCATGGAGCGCAAGCTGCGCCGGTATCTCAGCTGCTGCTACAAGCTGTATGAGGTCCCGCCGGAGCGCTACCGCCCGGTGATCGAGCAGGTGCAGGCCATGGAGCTGCAAAGCGTGGCCGGCCTGGTCATCGCGCAGACGGTAAAGGCTGCTGAGGCCGGCTTCGAGGCGGTCATGGCGGAGGGCGCGGAGTGAGCGCCCCATACATCATAGAAGAGGAACAAGGCTCAGACCCGGCCCGGACGGCGCACACGCAGAATGGAGGAAACGCGTATGAAAACTGCCGCAAAGGGGAGCCCCTTTGCCCGTGCGGGCGCACCCGCACGGAGGCTCCTCAGTGCCCTGCTGGCACTGGTCATGCTCCTTGGGCTGGCGCCCCTGTGGGCCCTGCCCGCCCGGGCGGCGTCCGGCACGTCGGTGACTTACGAGCGCAAAGTGCCCGAGGTGGCCATCCTGAACCGCTACACCGGCAATAACGACGCCTTTTACAAAAAGCTGCTGGTGGACACCGCCGACACCAGCAATCCCTACCGGTTCTATAACGGCGTCACCCTGTTCGGCCATAATTACAACGACCGGGCGGAGGGCAACGTGACGTGGGACTTCTGGATCTATGAAACCCCTGTTCTGGAGAGCCTGATCGATGTCTCCAAGAACCTGGAGGTCAACGCCTCCGCCACCTTCTACA